>JAXHVA010000104.1:0-14399 GCA_034189035.1 Thermodesulfobacteriota bacterium | reverse complement strand
TGGGCATTTCAATACGTCACAGTCTGATGATTTCCGAGCTTATTGCTATGGGTTCGCCTTTACGCGAGGCTATTATCTATAGCCTTCAGATATCATTGGATGTATTGGAGTCATTGCTTCTTTCTATACATGTAGAGACTGGGGACACAGAGGTGGAAGATCGTAGATATGTTCGATATCTACCACCAGAAGGAGATTAACATCCATGAGCCTTTATTAAGTATAGCTTGTGGATTCCTTTATAAATATTGATAAAAGCCTGTTAATCGTTTAAAATCTAGTTTTTTAACAGGTTGTTTCCCAAATGGAAATCCTTTAGGGCATCATAAAATTTTAAGCTTTCAGGAAAAGGGATTTGGACAACAACCTGTTACCTTTAATAGAAACTATAAGTATAGTATGTTATGGTTATTGGTGAAAATACGACTGTAAGTATTTATTTTACCTTGAAAAATGCAGATGGAATGGTGCTTGATAGCTCAGGCGATAGACCTTTTGAATTTATTTTTAGCATGGGAATGGTAGTCCCCGGGTTGGAAAAAGCCTTACAGGGCATGAAGGCCGGAGATGAAAAGACCATCGTTGTCAGTCCCGATGAAGGATATGGAAAAAAGGACAGAAAACTCTTCATAAAAACACATCGGGATGAGCTTCCTGAAAGAGAAATAAAGATCGGTCAGGTGTTCAGAAAGGTTTTTTCAAACGGTGAAAGTCAGGTATTCAGAGTAAAAGGGTATATTGAAGACTGGGTCTATCTTGACAGTAACCATCCATGGGCCGGAATGGAGCTTCATTATAATGTAAAAATAGTGGATGTAAAGAAGACTGTCTGGTAATAATAAGCTGATCAGAATAACCATTTATCTTGACGAAGATCTAATTTTATCTTGCCATACTATGGCCTGATATATTATTATCAAAAACCATTCAATGACCGCTCAAACAAACCTTTATTTGGGCAAGAGACAGTTTATGATCTAAAATCAATACGTTATAGGGGGAGATTGTGCAGTGGGACATAGGATACATACCTAAAAAGAGGGCAAGGTTCACTCCCAATAAAAAAGCCCTCATCTATGAAGATACACCGATTACATATAAGGAACTGAACGAGAATATAAATCGCTTAGCTAATTACATGCAGTCAAAGGGAATCAAAAAGGGTGATCGAGTTTCGGTGATGATCTTAAACTGTCCCGAATTTTTTGAGATTTACTTTGCTGCTGCCAAGCTTGGTGTAATCTTTGTGCCTTTGAATTTCCGTATGGTAGGTCCTGAGATAGAATATCAGCTTAATGACAGTGGGACACGCCTCTTCGTATTTCATGATATGTTTACTGAGACAGTTAATTCCATTCGTTCAAAGGTAAGGGTTGAGCAGGACAAGTACATCTTTTTAAAGAGCAGGTTTCCAGGGGCTCACAAATGTCCTGATTGGGCATTGGACTATCCTGAGGTTATTAGGAACTATCCAGTTGATGAACCCCAGCCAGATAGACCTGTTGAATTGGATGACCCACTTGCGATCCTATACACTTCAGGTGTTACAGGTGATCCGAAAGGGGCGGTTGTTTCCCATCAACAGACCTTTTTTAAGAACTTTCAGGTCATGTTGTATACGGATGTTGGGCCTGATGATACGATACTGGCACAGTTGCCTCTTTTTCATTCCGGAGGTCTCTTTATAACAGCTACACCTACTTTCAATAGAGGGGCAACTCTCATTTTGAGGCAGGGTTTTAATCCTGAACAGTTTGCCAATGATATCGCAAGATATAAAGCCACGGTAATTTTTGCTCTTACAACGATGTGGCGATTTATCCTCGATAGTGGTAGACTTGATGAGATTGATAAGAGCAGTGTCAGAGTAATTGCAGGCGGTGGAGAAAGGACCCCCCCAAGTTTGTTTCATGAATTGGCAAAAAGGGGGCTTTTTATGCAGCAGGGCTTTGGGCAGACAGAGAACTCAGCTATGATGATGTTGCCTAAAGAAGATATAATCAGGAAGATGGGGTCTGTGGGTTTACCTGGATTTTTCACTGAGGTTTGGGTAGTAGACGATGAGGACACTGAGGTTTCACCTGGAGAAATCGGTCGAATAGTTGCCAGGGGACCAACCGTGATGAGTGGTTACTGGGAAAAGCCGGATGAAACAGCACAGACCATAGTTGACGGCATATTGCATACGGGAGACTTGGGATACAGAGATGCGGAGGGCTATTTTTACATAGTGGATCGGGCAAATGACATGTATCGAAGTGGAGGAGAGAACGTTTATCCTGCAGAAGTAGAGAAAGTCCTAATTGACCATCCCAAGGTGTCCAATGTAGCAATCATTGGCGTCCCAGATAAGAAATGGGGTGAAACGGGCAAGGCCTTTATTTCTTTATGTGAAGAGGGTACAGGGCTTACTTTAGAAGAGATTCACGAGTTTTTGAATGGAAAAGTAGCCAAGTTCAAATTTCCGACTCATCTTGAAGTAATGGAAGAACTCCCCATAACTGCAAGTGGTAAGGTTAGAAAAGTTGAATTGAAGAAAAAAGTGAAGAAATTATAATGGGAAGTTTCATTTTTGAATAAACGAGAAAAATGCCAGAGTTTGAGAATATTCCAAATACCAATAAAATTACGAGAGATTTAAAATCTATTCAATATGAGTTAGGTCCCTCAAGACCGCCCAGCGAGGCTCGTTCTCTGTTAATAAGAGCTACAAGAGGCTGTCCGTGGCACAGGTGTGAATTCTGCTCAAGCCACAGGACAATGAAATTCGAGCTCAGGTCGGTTGAGGAGATAAAAAGGGACATAATCGCAGCAAAGGCCATTACTGATAAAATAAATGAGGAGTCATGGAAACTTGGATATGGAGGAAGATACAAGGAATTAGCTGCTTCTGTTTATGATAATCCTCCGAATGAAAATTTTAGAAATGTAGCACTCTGGCTTTACTTTGGTGGAGAAAATGCCTTTTTACAAGATGCCAATTCCCTTATTATGAAAACCCAGGATTTAATTGAAGTGCTGAGATTTCTGAAAGAGAAGCTCCCTACGATAACACGGGTTACTTCCTATGCCAGATCGAAAACCGCTTCAAATAAAACCCTTGAAGAGCTTAAGGAATTAAAAGATGCCGGTCTTTCTAGATTGCATATCGGGTTGGAGAGCGGGTCGGATAGTGTATTGGATTTTGTGCGTAAAGGAGTTACTGCTGAGGATCAGATAAAAGGTGGACAAAAGGTCGTTGAATCAGGAATTTCGCTCTGTGAATATATAATGCCCGGGCTAGGAGGTAAAGAAAAGTCTAAAGAGCATATGCTTGAGACAGCAAGAGTATTAAACGCGATAAATCCTGACTTTATAAGGCTCAGGAGTCTAGCGATCAGAGAAGATTTACCATTATACAAAAGACTAATAAACGGCGAGTTTCAACTACAAACCGACGATGAAGTTGTAAAAGAGATAGGAGAACTTATTCAAAGGTTGGAAGTAACTAGCGAATTTAGAAGCGATCATATAGAGAACCTCCTGCAAGAAATAGAGGGATGCTTACCTTCAGATAAAGAGAATATGCTGGCAGTTGTAAACAAGTATTTAGCATTACCCGATGAGGAGAGACTCAATTTTCAACTAGGAAGAAGGCTTGGCTACTATGAAGGCATAGATCAACTGAAAGACCCCTATAAACATGAAAGGGTCGAACGTACCCTCAATGATATCAGATCTCGTGGTGAGGATTTCGAACAGGTTATATTCTCCTTAAAACGTCGCTTCCTTGTTTAAGGCACTCTATTCTTCTAAGCCTGTCATTTATTAGACAATTAATAATGTACACTTCTTTAATCCTTTTGCACTAGGATGAACATTTTAACAAGAAGTTAGTTTTTAAACTCTGAGCCTGACACAGAGATTGGCAAAAGGGTCTTTTCCGAATAGACACTATTCAATCTCAATTATATCCAACAAAATAATAATGCTGACTCAACGTAAAGTTGAGCGAAATTATTTGGGTCCAAAGAAGACAAGGAGGTGATGCTTATTTTTCATGTAAAATTAATTCGATTATCCAACAGGGACTCATTTAGACAAATCTATTTGAATCTGTTGTAGAGAAAGTGAGGGGGAAATTAATGAGATTACGGATATTTTTTATTTCAATCTTTTTTTTATCAGGGTTGTTTTTCTTGGCTGTAGGATTATCTGAAGCAGACACAAAGAAAAAAAGGACCCTATGGAAGATGGCTACCCATGCACCGCAGGGGATTAGTTATGCACTCTATATAGAAGATTATGTTGATCCATTACTTATAAAAGTAACAGAGGGAAATGTAGCATTCGACTGGTATTATGGGGGGATCATGGGGGATGACGAGGACTGGCTCGCGAAGATAAGGATCGGCCAGCTTCATGGAGCAGGATTTGACGGCCATGGAACAAAATTATTCTGTCCTCCAATGGCTGTATTTGATCTTCCTTTCCTCTTTAAAAATTCTGATGAAGTGGCTTATGTCAAGAATAAGATGAGATCGAAGATAATTAAAGGTTTTAAGGATACAGGATTTGTTTTGCTTGTGTTAATTGACCAGGGCAACGAGGGCTTTGATGAAATCTATTCGATCAAAAGACCAATACGGTCTCCTCAAGATTTCGCAAAGACCAAATTTGTTACATACTCGGGTGTGGTCGAGGCTGAGATACTGAAAGCCCTCGGGTCTTCTCCGATCCCTTTGAATGTACCAGAGATTGTTTCGTCTATAAGGTCAGGGGTATGCGATGGGCTAATAGCTCCTGCTATCTGGTATGTCGGAGCACAACTCTACACCATAACAAAATATGTAACCCCTGTTAGGTTAAGGTATGCGCCAGGTGGTCTTGCTGTTTCATTGGATGCATGGAATAAGATCCCTGAAAGATACCATAAACCAGTTAAGGAATCACTGCTGGGAATAGAGGATCGAGTAAACAAAGACGGATGGGATAGCAGCAAGAAATGCTATAAGGCAATGATTAAATACGGATTAAAAGAGGTAAAGCTAACTCCCGATGAGGTACAGACGCTGAAGAAGAAAACCAGACCAGTATGGAGTAAATTAGCAGGAAAGGAGTTTCCCAGGGAGCTTCTTGACGAAGTTATCGGCTATTTAGACGAATACCGTTCAATGGAGGGGAAAAGATGAGCAAGGTATTTTATGTATTAAATAGGGCGAACTCTTATCTTGTCCGATTTGAGAAGATCATTGTATTTATTGTATTGTTATTGATGATTACAGTTGCCTTTGGTCAGGTAGTTGTAAGAAATCTCTTTTCATTCGGGTTTATGTGGGCAGATCAGGTTATGAGAAATTCAGTGATGTGGGTGGCCTTTTTAGGAGCAGCACTGGCGACAAATTACATCAGGCATATCCGAGTGGATGTGTTTCCTCGTTATCTGACTGGCAAAGAGCGAATGATTGCTGAGGTCATTGCAGTTGTTTTTCTTATGACTTCCTGTATATTTTTCGCATATGCTGCAACCGATTATCTTATGGTGCAAAAGAAATCTTCATTAAACCTTCTTTTATTTGGCATCCCAGATTGGACGTTGATTACTGTTATACCCTATTTTTTTATAGTCACAATCTTCAGGTGCATACTCATCATAAGAAAAATCGTTACAGGACAGATTGAAGAGACACACTGAAATAGATAGGCTGAATTTATTGTATTCATAATACGGTATATTTAAAAACTTTTCTGTATTTATTGGTAATAAACGAATTATATACCTCCCTCAAACTTGTGATATTTTATGGTGGGCTTCTTTTTTTGATTAATAATGGATGCATGGAATAGAGTACCAGAGATATATTACAAGCCCTTTGAAGAAAAAATTATTGGTTTAGAGAGAGGATTAAACAAAGAACTTACGAAGAATAAAGCAAAGTGCCTCAATATAGTGAGTGGTCAAGTAAGGTAACAAAGAAATTAAACTTACGCCAATAGGAAACAAAGTACTCAAGAAAATTGCAACGCCTATATGGGATGAGTTGGCAGTTAATGAGTATCCTCGAGAACTGCTCTATGAATTTTAGTTTATTTAGAAGGTTATCGTTTAAACAAAGCTTAAAGGATATGGTCATTCTGCTTGTTTCTTGCGAAATCTTCTTATTATGAATTGTATTGTTAACAGAATACTTCCCAATTCATAAATCATCTTTTCGCATAAAAGACAGATGAGCAAAAAACCTTACGATTACTGTTCAAACGGAAGTTCTTGTTCCACACTTAATAAAGTTGAATTCTTAATCAAGTCAAGGATAGATAGATGATATTACGGTTACTAAGATTTTTACTACTCAGTATTGTTATGGTCGGATTATTCGTTCAATGTAAAGGGATCTGTTTAGCGGACTCCAAAAAAGATAAGGTTATTCTAAAGATAGCTACACTTGCCCCTGAAGGAGTGGGTTGGGCAATCCTTATTAAGGACAGCTTTGCCCCAGCTATCAGTAAAGCAACAGATGGTGTGGTTGACTTTGACTTTTATTGGGGCGGAATAATGGGAGATGATGAGGATTACATAGCTAAAATACATATCGATCAACTTTAGGGGTGTGGTGTTTCTGTCTCTGGAACTGTTATGGCATGTCCTGACATGGCCGTATTTGAGCTTCCTTTCCTGTTTAATGATTTTGATGAGGTCGAATATGTAAGAGAAAAGATCAGATCGAAGCTGGATAATTCCTATGAAAAAAACGGGTTTAAGAACCTCATATTGATTGACCAGGATTTTGATATCCCCTGGTCAGTGAGATGGCCGATACGAGGCCCTGAGGACTTTAAAAAGAGCAGGTTTATAGCATGGTGCCCCCCAGTAGAGGACGATCTCCTTGAATCACTGGGGGCAAGTCCTATCCCGGTGAATGTACCGGAAGTGCCTTCAAATGTGAGGGCAAAGGTAGTTGATGCTTTTCTCGCTCCACCGATTTACCTAGTAGGCACACAGCTTTATACTGTTGTGAAATACGTAACGCCTTGTAAAATTAGATACAGTCCGGGGGGCATTGTGATTTCAATGAAGGCATGGAACAGGATACCGCAGAAATATCACAAAACGATACAAAATATATTGCCTGAGCACGAAAAGGAGATAAATGATTTTAGACACGATAGCAATAAAAAGTGTCTTAAAGCGATGATCAAGTATGGCGTTAATGAAGTAAAATTGACTCCAGAGGAAATCAATCTATTGAAGAAAAGGACCAGACCCGTGTGGGATAAACTTGCCGGACAGGACTATTCAAGAGAGTTGCTCGATCAGATTCTCTTTTTTTTAGAAGATTATCGTTCCAGGAATGTTGCAAGATAAATTGCCTATACAACATTTTCTGGATCTTTATTAAATTCCTTAAAAAATTCATACTATCTATAGAAAGGAGGAAGGTGTATGGATAGGGGAAGGTAAACAATTGAAGGAACTAAATTATGGAAGAAGTTTAATTCTACTTCGTCTTTATATGATAAATTGATATTAAAAAACTAGGAGACACAAATGAGCTTGATAGCGCTTCTTTTTATTATAACTGCGGTATTTTCCATTATAGTAGGGACGCCTTTGTTCGCAATAGTTGGTGGCGCAGCGGTCTTCTGCTTTGCATATCTCGCTGATGTAAGTATAACGGCCTTGGTAATAGAGATGGCCAGGCTTGCTAATGCCCCGGGAATAATCGCAATTCCTTTTTTTACATTTGCAGGGTATATCTTTGCAGAGAGCAAGGCTGCGGACAGGCTTATAAATATGTCAGAAGCTATTTTTGGCTGGATGCCTGGTGGCCTTTGTATTGTTATCTTGATCGCGTGTACTGTCTTCTCAGCCATGACAGGTGCAAGCGCAGTAACAATTATAGCTATTGGAGGGCTTCTTCTACCGGCACTTATCAAGGAGGGATATGACGATCTATTTTCTCTAGGAATTACAACATCAGCAGGAAGCCTCGGTCTGCTGTTCGTCCCCAGTCTGCCTATCATTATTTATGGAATGGTAGCACGTGTTGATATTGTCCAACTCTTTATCGCTGGTATCTTACCCGGATCACTTGCAGTTATAATGCTGATTTTATACGGTATAAGGGCTGGTATAAAGTTTCATATTCCGAGGGGCAAATTTTATTTTAAGAAGGTGCTTTCAGCTATGTGGGATGCGAAATGGGAGATTCCCCTTCCTATTGTAGTGGTAGGGGGTATTTATGGTGGATATATTACTGTTGGAGAAGCGGCCTCAGTCGCTGTTTTTTATGCGATTGTGTCGGAGTGCCTTATTTATAGAGAGATAAGCTTAAAACAACTCTTTAATATTGCAACAGAAAGCATGATAATGGTAGGCTCTATCCTTATCATACTGGGTTGTGCCCTAGGATTTACAAATTTTCTTGTTGACAGGCATATACCACAGGAGATGATGACCTTTTTGCAGCTACATATCCAAAGTAAGATAGTCTTTCTCCTTGCTTTGAATGTCTTTTTGCTCATCGTGGGTTGTACAATGGACATCTTTTCCGCTATCATTGTTATTGTTCCTCTAATCTCACCGGTTGCGTTAGGCTTTGGGATTGACCCAGTACATCTTGCAATGATATTTCTTATGAACCTTGAAATAGGGTTTTTAACACCACCGATTGGTCTGAATCTATTCGTTTCAAGTGCAAGGTTTAATGAGCCGGTACTGAAGTTATTTAAATCAATACTGCCTTTCTTTTTCATACTTTTAGCTGCCTTGCTCATTATTACCTATGTGCCTCAACTGAGTCTCTTTCTCATTAATCTTCTTGGTCAAAGACCTCCGCTTCTGGAGTTGTAGATTGAAGAAAGATAAAAAGGGGAATTTTAGATTGGCTCTGTCAAAAAAGAGTATCAGTTTTTATTAACTTTAATTTTAAATATTTTTTATTGTTAGACATCTTTTAAGAGTAGCAATTAAAAAAACAACGAGGAGGTAAATGAATTATGAAGTTGAGGAGGTTAAGGGCTATTGTAGGAATTTGTTTAGTACTGACATTTTTCCTAGGGGTCTCAGGCTGTGCCTATATTGGAGAAAGGGTTGCAAAGAAGTCCATTCGAACATTCTTTAAGATGACGCACGATGATCTGATCAAACATATCCTTTTGATTGACAGCGATATGCTTGCAAGAGAGGGGATAGGGGGGGCAGGTCTTATAACCATGCTGATCAACGGTTTTGTCTACGATCACAGGGAAGTGAATTCACTCAACGCATTAATCTACGCTGCATACGGCATTTTAGTTGAATATGAAGATCCGAAATATGCGATGTACCTCTATCAAAGAGCGAGAGAGTATGGAATGTTATCCCTACAGAACAATAAGAAGTTTCGAGAGGGCCTCGAAAGAGGTGAAAAGATACACAAGCTTGTTCACCACATGGGCAAGGAATATACAGGTCCTTTACTCTTTACATCACTAGCCTGGGGTTTACAGGTTATGTTGGATCCAGATGATATGTTTGAGCTTGTAAATATGCCAGATATTATTGCAATGGTCGATCGGTCCATAGAGCTCGACGAGGGGTATCTCTATGGTCTGGGGTTGACTTTCAAGGGTGCCTACTATGCCTTTGTGCCGGAGTTTATGGGGCTGGGGGGCGGTCCTGAGAGCTCAAAGGCCACATTTGACAAGGCAATGGAAAAAAGTAACGGGATGCTTGTTCTTGCAGATACATTCAGGGCGAGATACTGGGCTACACTTATGAAGGATGAAGAGATGTTCGATACGCTTCTCAAAAAAACAATAGAGCTTCCCCGAAATTATTTTCCTGAAGGAACCCTGCTCAATGAGCTTGCAAGGTGGAAGGCAAGAGACTACTTGAAATCCAAGGATGAATGGTTTTAGCAAGAATACCTTTAGAGTGAGAACCATGTTTGTTGGAAGTATGTAAACTACTGAATTCATATAGCGCCAATAGCCGACAAGTGGAGGATATGAATGCATATTGTTACTTGAGCTTCAATTGAATATTTAAATATTAAAAGACTATTTACTTCAATTGACATTTATGCTAGATTGATAATAAATAATTAGATATAATTGAATCTTTAGTGACTGTTTATCCGAATAATGATTTGGATGGTCTTTGACTGAATAAAATCAAGAGGAAGATACCATTCAAATAATAGAATCTTGAAAGCTTCTTAAGATGTCTAACAAATAACATTATTTAGGTTATTTAAATATTTTTAGGAGGATATGGGTATGGAGCAAGAGAGGAAGATAAAGGTTTTAATAGCCAAACCAGGGCTTGATGGACACGATCGCGGTGCAAAGGTTCTTGCGTTTGGTCTTCGGGATCATGGTATGGAAGTAATCTATACAGGGAGAAGGCAGTCTGCAAAAAATATTGTAAATTCGGCGATTCAAGAGGATGTTGATGTTGTAGGACTGAGCTGTCTTTCAGGAGCCCATATGACATTTTTCCCAAATGTAGTAAAGCTTTTACAGGAAGAGAAGGCCGAGGATGTCCTGGTGGTTGGCGGTGGAATCATACCTGATGAGGATATCCCCAGATTAAAGGAGAAGGGTGTAGCAGAGATATTTGGCCCTGGGACAATGATTAAGGAGATCGCTGAATACATCAAGAAAAATGTTCGTAAATAAAAAGCAAAGTTTATACAAAATGAGATATTCCATTTCAGGTTGTGTATGATACTCAGATCAATTTCTTTGATGTACGGCAGTTGGATACATTAGCTCAGGAATTGAGCGAAGGAGGGATCATGGGAGATGAGATTTTAAGGGAAGATAGAGGTTATATCTGTACTCTTTCTATTAATCGGCCGCAGAAGCGAAATGCATTAAACGCGGATGCACTTTTCAATCTAGGAGATGCCTTTAAAGAATTGAAAGACGATGATCGTATAAGGGTTGTTGTCATTCGAGGTGCCGGAGATAAGATATTTTCCTCCGGAGTCGATCTGTCTGGCGGATCTCCTGAAGAAACCATAAATGGCCTCGAGCATTGTCTCAATAATACAATAGATTATCCTTCCTCCATCATCGCCATGATCTCAGGGCCTGCCATTGGAGCGGGACTTGACATCTCTGTAATATCTGATTTTAGGATCGCCTCAGAAACGGCTAGATTTGGTGCAACACTCGTGAAGCTTGGAAGAATATACTACTATACGGCAATCCATCGACTCATCAACTTGATAGGAATAGCAGCTTCTAAAGAACTCCTTTTGACTGGAAGACTTATAGATTCAAAAAGGGCATTAGAAATGGGTCTTGTAAATCAAGTACTACCGAATGACCAGCTCACTGATACCACGTATCATCTAGCAAATGAATTGGCAGAAGAAAATGCCCCCCGCGCTATGAGAGCCACAAAGCTGACAATTAAAAGGCTCCTCAATTATAAACAGATCGATCCCCATGTCGAATCTGAGCTGATTGCCCTGGCAGCACAAGTTAATCAGAGCGAAGATGCAACAGAAGGTGTGATGGCTATGCTCGAAAAGCGTAAACCGAAATTCACCGGCAAATAAAGCTTAAACAAATCAGAGGATTTGAACAGGGTCAGAGATTCGAATCAAACATGAAATAAAAGGAGGAAATTGTGGAAGATTTCGTTCAAGACAGAATCCGACAATTAAGAGAGATAAAAGCAAAGGCAAAACTCGGAGGTGGACAGTCAAAGATTGATAAAGTTCATAAAGCGGGTAAATTGACAGGGCGGGAACGAATCGATAAGCTTCTGGATCCTGGCAGTTTTGTTGAACTCAATTTATTGGTCGGTCATGTTGAAGGGATGTCGGGAGATGGACTGGTCTGTGGTTATGGGACTATTAACGATCGTCCAGTCTGTATCTATTCACAAGATACTACAGTCAAAGGCGGATCGATTGGAAAGTGGCATGGATACAAGATGTATTGTACTGTAGAGCGGGCTCTAGATATGAGAGTGCCAATGATTGGCCTCCATGATTCGCCTGGCGCCAGGTTGCCCAAACTCGATGAGGGAGGTGGTGCAATGGGTGATGCCCTAGAAAAGAGTGGAGGATCGATCTTCTATCCTAACACACAAGCATCCGGTGTTGTTCCCCAAATATCTGGAATTTTAGGCAGCTGTGCCGGCATCTCTGTTTATTCTCCAGCGCTTACGGATTTTATCTTTATGATTGACAAGAAAAGTCATATGTTTATTACAGGTCCCTTGATGGTAAAGTCAGTCATGAGCGAAGACCTTACAGCAGAGCAACTAGGCGGGGCAGAGGTACATTGCAAGGCCTCAGGCGTAGCTGATTTACGACTGCCAACTGAAGAGGAGTGTTTTGACCATATAAAAGAGCTTCTCAGTTACCTTCCTTTAAACAACGAGGAGAAACCTCCAATGGCAGAACCTGACAATTCCATCCCTGATATCAATGAAGACATTATCAAGCTGGTTCCAGCAGATCCTAAAAGAGCATATGACATCAGAAAGGTAATAAAGGCTATTGTTGACCATGGAAAGTATTTTGAGATAAAGCCGGAGTATGCAGGAGAGATTACAGTCGGTTTTTGTCGCATAAAGGGAAGGGTTGTTGGCATGATCGCAAATAATCCTCTTTACATGGCTGGCTCTCTGACGGTGAACAGCTCCGATAAGCAGGCAAGGTTCATAAGATTTTGTGACTGTTTCAACATCCCTATAGTCCTTTTGGTTGATACACCAGCCTATATGCCAGGCTCAGCACAAGAACATTCCGGAATTATCAGACATGGAGCTAAGGTTCTGTATGCCCTTTGCGAAGCAACAGTTCCAAGGATCGGGATCATACTGCGCAAGGCCTATGGAGGCGGAAATCTGGGGATGGGAATAGTTCCACAGATGGGCACAGACCTTGTATATACCTGGCCCACAGTTGAGATGGGAGTGATCGGAGCAAAACAGGCAGTCGAACTCTTTTATGGAGCTGAGATTGCAGCAGCAGAAAACAGCGAAGAGGTCAGGGCAAAGCGTCATAAAGAGTATCAAGATAGATTCGCTAATCCGATTTATATGGCTTCTTTTTTCGGTCAGTTGAGTGATATAATTGAGCCAGCAGAGACACGGTTAACCATTGCAAATGCTTTGAAGTACCTTTCTACAAAAAAATTGAGTAACCGTATTTCGAAGAGTCATGGAAATATACCATTATAAATCAAAAAAAGGAGAGGATTATAAGAATGAAGTGTTTAGAATGTGGATTTGAAGCTGCGAAGGAAGAATTTAGGTATCTCTATAATGCCAGAATCGATGCATCTATAAGCATGAGGCAATGCCCTAAATGTCAGGCATGGCTTTCCTGTGATGAAATGAAGGAAGAACTGGGAGAAACAGTAAAACCCGGTCAGGCTCCGTGGGGGAAATCTGCTGGCATTGAGGGTATAATAGAAGAATAATATTAAACCGATGCTAACGGGGGGTTCCCCCCTGTTAGCAAAGAGTGTGAGTTTAAGTATCCCTTCGGCTTAGATTTATCGTATACTCATATCTATCTGCCCGAAGATAGGATATGCCGATCTGAACTAGTCTGTTATCTGATGAAAAGTACAGCCTCTCAAAGACCATAAGGGGCGCACCTGCTTTGATCTTAAGGATATCAGCAATCCGTTTGTTACATTTTTTTGCCTTTATTGTTTGATTGACTTCACGAATATGGACTCCACCCTTCTGCTCTAATGTTAAAAGTATAGCAAACGGCGTTTCTCCCGAAAAGAGCTTTCCAAACTCGGGCAAAACATATATATTGTAATACCCCAATGACTCACTGTATAAATACCGTATTCCTTCCAGACGGTATATCTTTTGATAATCCTTGAAATTTCCTAAATTAGCGATAGCATTCGGTGTTCGCATGAACCCCTTTCGCAAAATTTTGTTCACTGTTTTGGGAGAAAAATAAAGTAATCCCTCTAGGGATTGAAAGAGGTGGAGATTACTCTGGGGAAGAAAATCAGGGATGTCAACATAAGTTCCCTTCCCCTGCTGAGAGTCTATAATGCCTTTGTTTTTTAGGTTAGATATCGCCTGTCGAACAGTAATACGACTGACATTATACATCTGGCAAAGTTCAATCTCTGTAGGCAATTTTTTGCCGTCTGAGTATTTACCTGAGACGATTTCATCTTCCAGTATTTTTTGTAACTGAAGATAAAGGGGACTATGCCCCCTTAAGAGGCTGGCCTTCTTTTTTTCTTCTCTTCTATTGGACGGTTTTTCTAAATTATCCATAAAATATATCCTCTTTTCTCCCTTTCTAACCCAAGATGAAAAGGTCAGTTCTTTCCTGCATTCCTCCAACAGCCTGGATCAGAGGCCATGATATCATTGGTATAGGTATAAGCTCTCCTTCTGCATCCACCGCATATATACCTGTAATCGCACTTCC
>JAXHVA010000103.1:0-14653 GCA_034189035.1 Thermodesulfobacteriota bacterium | reverse complement strand
CGAAGCAAAGGCCAAGGCACAAGCCGAAGCAAAGGCAAAAGCGGAAGAGGCCGCAAAGAGAGATGCGGAAGAGGAAAAGATTAGAGAGAAAAGGGCACAAGAGAAGGAAAAGCTCCTTGCAAAGAGAGCCGGCAAGCCGACTAAAAAGGTTTCAATGACCGCTGCTCCCGTTCAAAAAACCGAGTTGGAAAAGATACTGGAGAAGCTAAACAGAATACACAGAAGAAATATCGATTGATGATTGTACGTTATCAATTTTCAAGGGCGACATCAGTTGTTGGTTTAGATTGACAGTCATAAATCGAAGATATTCTCAATTACAAACATTAGGAGGATACTCTAATGGCAGAAGAGAAACTGAAAGTAGTTAAAATGGAAAAAAAAGAAAAAGTGGTCGATCCGGTTGAGGCTTCAATCGATGTTGCATCACAGGAAATGATAATAAGAGCTAAGGAGCTGAATGTTGAAACGGTTTTTGACAGGGCCCTGAACATGAAACCGTGTAATATAGGGGTTCAGGGGACATGCTGTAAGAACTGTTCCATGGGACCATGCCGTCTGCCCCTTCCCAAAGCGGGTATAGAAGGGGAAGATGAAAGAAAGGGTCTGTGCGGTGCAACCGCAAATACTATTGCAGCACGAAATTTTATTCGAATGATAGCAGGTGGAGCTTCCGCTCATTCCGATCATGGCCGGAGTGTGGCAGAGGTCTTTATGTCCGCAGCAAGGAAAGAGACCGATACGTATAAGATAAAGGATACGGAAAAGCTGGTTGCTGTTGCCAAGGAGTTGGGTGTTGCAACCACAGTTGAGGTGAACGGCGAAGAAGTTGACAGAGATCTAGATGAAATTGCGGTTGAAGTAGGAAAAGTTGCATTAAACGAATGGGGCAAGGCCGAAGGAGAGCTTCTATATCTCAAGAGGGCACCGGAGGCAAGGTATGAGATCTGGAAAAAGCAGGGCGTACTCCCGAGAAATATAGACAGGGAGGTCGTAGAGATTATGCATCGGACCCATATGGGTGTTGATCAGGATTACAAAAATCTGATCAAGCAGGGGACCAGAGCCGCAT
Source organism: Thermodesulfobacteriota bacterium (assembly GCA_034189035.1). Lineage (GTDB taxonomy): Bacteria > Desulfobacterota > UBA8473 > UBA8473 > UBA8473 > JAUXFK01. The sequence continues at coordinate 13,581 of JAXHVA010000103.1, read as the reverse complement.
TAGCCGACGGCTGGGGTGGTTCCATGCTTGCAACGGATCTTCAGGATATCCTATTTGGAACACCTTCACCTATTCAGTCCGAGGCCAATCTCGGCATTATGAAGGAAGATCATGTAAACATAATCGTTCACGGACATGAACCTGTGCTCTCAGAGATGATCGTAGCTGTAGCCCAGACCAAAGAGATGCTTGATTATGCAAAGGAAAAAGGCGCAAAAGGGATTCAGCTTGGCGGTATCTGCTGTACGGCAAACGAGATACTTCAGCGTCACGGAGTCCCCCCTGCAGGAACATTCCTGCAGCAGGAACTTGCCATAATAACAGGCGCCTGCGATGCCATGGTCGTGGATATCCAGTGTATCTTCCAGAACCTGGCCAATGTTGCAAAGTGTTTTCATACCAAGCTGATAACAACCCATCCCATAGCAAAGATGGAACAGGACAACGTGATCCATATAGAGTTCGACGAACACCATGCAATTGAAGACGCCAGACGGATCGTCAAGATGGCCATAGATAACTTCGAAAATCGCGGAGCCGAAGTCATGATCCCGCAGCACAAGGCAACCCAGGTGGCTGGATTCGGCGTTGAATCGATACGATATCACCTTGGAGGTACTTTTCGCGGAACATACTACACATTGAATGACAATATTATCAATGGCCGAATCCGTGGTGTTGCAGGTGTAGTCGGCTGCAACAATGCCAGGACAAGGCATAACGAAGGGCACCTCGCTGTTGTGAAAGAACTGATTAAAAACGACGTAATCGTGCTCACAACCGGGTGTAATGGCATTGCCTGCGCCATGGAGGGGCTTCTGACACCGGAATCCGCTGCAGTCCACTGTGGACCGGGCTTAGCCGAGGTATGTGAGACCGTAGGTATTCCACCGGTCCTTCATATGGGTTCATGTGTGGACAACAGCCGTATTCTTTTGGCTGCAACAGAGGTCGTTAAGGCAGGCGGACTCGGAAAGGATATATCCGATTGGCCGGTTGCAGGAAGCGCGCCTGAATGGATGAGTGAAAAGGCCATAAGCATCGGTCAGTATGTTGTCGCTTCAGGTATATACACGGTATTTGGGGTCACTTTCCCCACATCCGGGGCCCCGGAATTCCATAATTACCTCTGTAAGGAATTTGAGAAGATATATGGAGCTATGTGGGATTTCGAGCCTGATCCGATCAAGCACGCACATTTGATGATTGCCCATATAGATAAAAAACGGAAAGAATTGGGCATTGATAGGGCCAGAGAAAGGGTACTGATGGATATGGCAGATCGACAGAAGTTGGAGGCTATCTAATCGTTACTTAAATAGATATCAATACCTTTTAAGGAAGGAGAAATAATATGTCGAAATTAGTTGCATTTGCTGCTATTCAGGGTGGCTATAAAGTTGTTTCACAGGTTGAAGGAGAGCTGAGGAATGCCCTTGACAGCCATGATGCAAGTTCAAAGATAGGTTTTCCCAATACAGCGTATTATCTGCCGGTCATCTATTCTCTTACCGGAATGAAGTGTGAGACCCTAGAAGATTTGCAAAAACCCATGGAATTTGCCCGTGGCTTGCTTCCTCCGCACGTAAGGAGCAAGAATCATCTCCCATACCTCGGCCCCCTTCTGGATGCGGGTATGGCCGCACTCTTTGCCTATGAGGTAAGTGAGGCAATAAGGATACTCAATGAGCCTGATTTTTATATCTCGCAGGAGGATCCTGATATTGATGCGGGTAAATTATGGGTCGGTCCTGCTGATGATACAATCCTGAGGAAACGTGGAGTAGAGTTTGTTGATGGTTCAGCTCCCGGTTTTGCAGCTGTAGTGGGGGCAGCGCCCGATTCTGAAACAGCCAAGATGATAGTTGAAGACTACCAGAAGAAGAGTCTCTATATCTTCTGCGCTGCGAACCATAACGGCAGGACAGTGATTGAGCAGTGTATAGAAGCGGGAATGCAAGTCGGTTGGAATACTCGGATCGTCCCTTTTGGGCCGGATATCTCGTCAGCTATATTTGCATTGGGATTTGCAAACAGGGCTGCAATGGCATTTGGTGGCCTTCAACCCGGCGATTACAGAAAGATACTCCTGTATAATAAAAATAGAATATTCGCCTTTGTAAATGCCCTTGGCGATATTGGGACAGAGTGGGCAGTAGCGGCCGCCGGTTGTGTTAACTGGGGGTTTCCTACCTTAGCAGACACGGATATCCCTGAGATACTTCCCACAGGTATATGTAGCTATGAGCATGTTGTCGCCAATGTTCCTCACGATGAAATGTGTCAGAAGTCTGTTGAGGTAAGAGGGCTAAAGGTTACGGTTTCACAGATCGATATACCCCTTGCGTTTGGCCCAGCATTTGAGGGAGAGCGGGTGAGAGGACAGGATCTGTACTGTCAAACAGGCGGCGGCAAGAAGCAGTGTACAGAGTTGGTCAAGATGGCCCAGATGAATGAAATCGAAGATGGCAAGATAGAGATAATCGGTCCGGATGTTATGGATTTAAAGGAAGGGGATACATTTCCTTTAGGGATATTTGTACAGATTGCAGGCCGTGAATTCCAGCCTGATTTTGAGCCGATCATTGAACGTCAGATTCATCACCTGACAAATTATATCCAGTATATCATGCACATTGGACAGCGCGATATTGCATGGATCCGGATAAGCAAGGCGGCTATGGAAAAGGGCTTTTCTCTGAAGCATATTGGGGTTGTCCTTCATGCCAAATTTCATCAGGATTTTTCAAACATACTCGATAAAGTACAGATAACTCTATATACAAATCAAGAAGATGTGGACAAACTCACGCAAAGGGCGAGGGCAGAGTACAAGGCAAGGGATGAACGTGTGGAAAAGATGAAAGATGAGGATGTGGAGATCTATTATTCCTGTACTCTTTGTCAGTCCTTTGCTCCTAACCATGTGTGTACTGTTAGTCCAGAGAGAACAGGGCTTTGCGGGGCGTATAACTGGATGGACTGTAAAGCTGCTTATGAGATCAATCCTACTGGGCCTAACCAGCCCATAGAAAAGGGCGAGTGTATCGATCCGAACCTGGGCCAGTGGAAAGGGGTGAATGACTTTGTATTCAAGGCCTCAAGGGGCAATGTGACGCACTATAATTTCTATTCCATGGTCCATGATCCTATGACTACTTGCGGATGTTGCGAGTGTATTGCTGCAATGCTTCCTTCGTGTAACGGTGTGATGACGGTTGGTAGGGATTACACAGGTGAGACACCATGCGGCATGAAGTTTACAACACTCGCAGGTGTTATGGGCGGTGGGGCCACTTCACCTGGTTTTGTCGGCCATTCGAAGTTCAATATTACTCAGGGCAAGTTTATCTTGGGTGATGGCGGGCTTCTTCGAATGGTGTGGATGCCGAAGGAACTCAAAGAGGAACTCAAAGAACGAATCATCAAGCGAGGTGAGGAATTAGGAGTTTCTGACCTTTATGACAAAATCGCAGATGAAACTATTGGTATCACTGAGGAAGAGATCCTTCCGTTTCTCCAGGAAAAAGACCATCCTGCCTTGAAGATGGATCCTATTGTGGGTTAATTTTTGATATTTAGGCTGTTCTCACCTTCAAGTGAGATCAGCCTTCTTTATATAATAGCTGAGGAGGAAAGATCATTATGGCGCTTACAGGCATAGAAATTTTTAAGATGCTTCCTAAAACAAATTGCAAAGAATGCGGGGTTGCAACCTGCCTTGCCTTTGCCATGAATCTGGCAGCGGGAAAAGCGGAACTCTCTGCTTGCCCTTATGTCTCAGATGAGGCAAAGGAAAAACTCGCAGAGGCCTCGGCCCCACCTATACGTGAGATCAAGGTGGGATATGGGGATCGGCAGGTCACGGTTGGTGGAGAGACGGTTCTCTACCGTCATGAGAAGACTTTCTTTAATCCAACAGGAATCGCTGCTCTAGTGACTACTGATATGGATGCAGATACTGTAGATATGAAGTTGCGAAAGTGGGATACCTTTCAGTATGAAAGGGTGGGCCTCAATCTGAGACCAGAAATTGTTGCGATCAAGGATACCAACTCAGACGCTGGAAAATTCGAGACTCTGGTAAAACAGGTAGTAAGTACCAGTAATTTTAGTACTATTCTCATAAGTGAAGATGCAGGAGTAATGGCCTCAGGGCTCAAGGCAGGAAATGGAACTACCCCCCTTATTTATGCTGCTACCAGCGATAACTTCGAAAAAATGGCAAAGCTAGCAGAGGAGAGCCAGTGTCCTTTAGCAATTAAAGGCTCTAATATAGATAACTTGATCGAACTCTCCGACAAGGCGACGGATATGGGATTGAAAGATTTAGTGCTTGATTCCGGTGCAAGATCCATCAAACAGGTATATGAAGACCAGATTGCCTTAAGGAGGGCGGCGCTACTTGCTAAAAACAAGTCCCTTGGGTTTCCTACAATCTGCCTTCCATTTGAAATGGCGGAAACAATGGAGCAGGAAATCCTTATCGCTTCTATGTTGATTGCGAAATATGGCGGTCTAGTGGTGCTATCTGACTTTGACGGTTCGTCCCTCTTTCCGCTTCTTTTAGAGCGTTTAAACATATACACAGATCCACAACGGCCTATGGTTGTCACTCAAGGGATATACGAGATCAACAACCCAGATGAGAACTCACCGATCTGTATCACTTCTAACTTTGCGCTCACATACTTTATCGTCTCCGGTGAAATCGAAGGCAGCAAGGTCCCTACCTGGCTTTTGATTATCGATACAGAAGGACTTTCAGTTATGACTGCGTGGGCAGCAGGTAAATTTGTAGGAGATGCCTTGGGAATCTTTATAAAGAAGTGTGGAATTATGGATAAAACAAAGACTAGAAAGGTGGTTATTCCAGGATATGCTGCTGCAATCAGTGGCGATCTGGAAGAAGAGTTAGGAGATTGGGAGGTTGCAATTGGGCCGAGAGAGGCTGCCCATATACCTGCATATCTAAGGCAATTAACTGGCTAGAAAACGTATAACAAAAAGGAAGGGGAAGGTATGTTACGAATCGGAGAAAACCTGAATGTGATGGTGAAGAAGATTGGTACTGCAATGAAAGAGAAGGATCCAGGTCCAATCCGTAAGCTTGCTGAGGCAGAGGCAGAGAAAGGAGTGGATTGGATCGATATTAATCTTGGACCTGCGAGGAAAGGCGGTCCAGAATTGATGGAGTGGATCGTAAAGACGGTTCAAGAGGTTGTGCCGGATATACCTCTTGCCTTAGACACATCGAATATAGAGGCCATTGAGGCGGGCTTGAAGGTGCATAAAGGCAAAGCCATGATAAACTCAATTATGGCAAGACCGGAGAGGATGGAGGCCATGATCCCCTTGGCTGCAAAGTACGGTGCCCAGGTTATTGGATTGCTTTGGGGGCCTTCTGGAATGCCACGGGATGAAAACGAACGATCAGAGTTGACAGTGACATTGGTTTCTGCTATGCTAGAATCTGGTATAGCCCCTGAGGATATATTCGTTGATCCGATTATGACACCAGTCAATGTTCAACAAGATCAGATAACGAGTATGATTAATTATATGATGATGTTCCCCGATATAGCGGAGGCATTGGCACCAGGTTTACGATCTACTTGTGGTCTATCAAATGTATCCAATGGAGCTCCAGAGCACCTGCGACCTATATTGAATCAGACTTTTATCGTAATTATTGAAAAGTATGGGATGTATTCAGCGATTGTCGATGCCTTTGATGATGAGATGACAACATTTTGCAAGGGTGAGAGACCAAAGATTAAAGAGCTTATAGAAAATATCTGTGATGGTAATGAGCCGGATCCTGCTTCATTGTCAAAAGAAGAACTCGACTATATGAAAACAGCAAAGGTACTTCTAGGCCATTCCCTCTATTCAGATTCATGGCTTGAATTATAGAAAGACTTGTGTATACGCATACAGATATCCTTTTAAATATCTCTCAGTTTTTTGTGGTTCATGACAGTTCTGTTATTAACTGTGAATCAGGATTTATAAAGAGAAGATAAAACTCAAAAAAAAGAAAGGAAAATCAAAGTGTTTAAAAATGAAGCTCACACAGCTAAGGTTGGCGATATTGTAAGTTGTAAAGTAGGAAATATTGAATTTAGACGATGTAAGATAACTGAGATTAATGAAAGCGGAGATTCATGGGCCCCTTACTTTCGTTTGGTCGATGTAGAGACAGAAGAGGACTATGGATTACAAAGCTATACCCAAGTTTCGACTCCCAGAGGTTAAAAGAAATGCTCATATGCGAATAAACGTTCATAGTGGATATTTAAAAGGTGAATTAGGCTTCGCAGGTCTTGTATTTCAGGAGGTGAGTAGTGGAGAAAGTGAGATTAAAAAGGGATAGAAGGGATCTTAAGCTTAAGGAGATAGTTGCCCCCCTCAGTAAACTAGATCGATGTCTGACATGTGGAACGTGCGCTGGGGGTTGCCCTGTTTCAGACTGGGAGGGGATGGATCCTAGAAAGCTCATCCGTATGGTTGCAATGGGCTTGGAACAGGAGGTAATCGATTCGGATTGGCCGTGGCAGTGCACGAACTGTCAGCGATGTACATTGGAATGCCCAATGGGTATCAATTTCGGCCAGATAATAACCAATGCACGAGCCTCCCGTACGAGAGAAAAGTGTCCAGGAGAGATTCAAAAGACCGCTGACAATCATCGTGAGATGGGGAACAATATGCGGCTTACCATAGAAGATGGTGTAGAGACATTTGAGTGGATGGCTGAGGAACTGGAGGATGATATCCCTGGGTTCGAGTTGCCTATCGACAAGGAAGGGGCTGAATTTTTCTGTACGATTAACTCGAAACTACCTCAGTATTATCCGGGCGATCTGCAGTCCATATATAAGATATTTTACGCAGCAAAGGCCGACTGGACTATATCCTCCCAGTGGTGGGAAGGTACAAACTACGCCATGTTCACAGGCGATTTTGATACCTGGGAATATACGCTCAGAAAACAGGCCGATCGGGTACATGAGTTGGGCTGCAAGACTATGGCCTATACAGAATGAGGCCACGGTCTTTGGGCAACCCAGGTGGGTTTCAGAAGATTTAATATCGAACATCACTTTGATGTAAAGAGCGTTGTTACTCTTTATGCAGAGTGGATCAGGGAAGGCCGGTTCAAGCTCGATCCCTCAAGAAATGATGGGAAGCTTGTTACATTACATGATCCGTGTAATGTAGTTCGTAAGGCATTTATAGATGAGTTTCCTTCTATTGTAGATGATGCCAGATTTGTATTGAGACATATAGTGAATGACTTTGTGGAGATGACACCAAACCGGGAGAACAATTTCTGTTGCTCAGGTGGTGGTGGTGCATTGATAAACGGTTTTGCGAGAGCAAGAAGCCATTATGGAAAGGTAAAGGTGGATCAGATCAAACGGTCTGGTGCAAATTATGTATGTACCCCATGTGTGAACTGTTTCGATGGTATCGGTAACCTTGCCAGAGAATACAAGGATGACTATGAATTTGAATCGATACACCTTTGGACCTTACTGGCCAATGCCATTGTGTTGGATTAGGTGAACCGGATATTTTCGAAGAGCTCAATCCTGTTTTTTTAGGAAGTGTTTGAAGACAGCGATAAAAAAGAGAAGGCCTGACGATTTAGAATACCGAGTTTGTTCGTCCATGAAAGGATTCTCCATCTTGTATTGACGAATTAAATGGTGATAATAGCTATCGGCCGTAGATGGTTATGATTAGATGTGAGCAGGCTAAAGATATGCAGGCCTTCTTCGACATTAATAAAATTCCTACCTCCTTACTCGCCAATTTTTTCTATTTTTATATCAATATTGCCGAATTAAAAGAGTCAATAGCCCTGTTTATTCAGATGAAAGGGAATATAAGGTCATAACTATTTAATAACAATGAAGAACCTGCGGGATAAATGGTCGAGATAACAGAGAAGCTTTTAAAAGATTTACAGAATTCTGAAGAAAAATACCGCACAGTATTTGAACATTCTCGCGATGCGATTATTTTCACTGACAAAAATGGAAGGATTATAGAAAGCAATAGGGCAGGGGTGAGGATATTAGGGTATAAGAACCAGGAGGAACTCTGCTTTTTGAGATCTTTTGCCGAGTTTTTTGTAGATAAAAAAGACCTGGCTCTTTGTCAGGAAAAGGTTTTTCATGAAGGGTATGTCATAGAGTTTGAGACCCGGCTGAGAAGAAGAGAAAAAGGCCAAGAATTTTTTGCATTGATAAGTTCCAATTTAACTTGCGACAAAACCGGAGAATTTACAGGTTATGTAGTGATCCTTAGAGACATTACAAGATTAGAAGGAATACAACAGGAGCTTGAGATGCAAAATACGAGGCTTGCTACCATGAATGCCGTATCCATGGCAGTGAGTAGAAGCATTGATCTGGTTGAGGTGTTAAATTACACCGTCGAAAAAATCATAGAGATTATCAAACATGATAGTTTAAGGATTTATTTACTGGATGATAAGGAAGATGAACTTAATCTTGTAGCCCATAGAGGGCTGGCTTCCAAATATGCAGATAGGGACTATGTAAAGAAACGGAAAGTTGGTGAAGGACTTCTGGGACGGACAGCAAAAACATGCAAGATCAGTCTTGTAGACAATTTTGAACGTTCAGGAGATCCCTATGTGGATGCACTTTACAAAGAAGGACTTCAGTCAACGGTTTACATACCGCTCATCTCCAAAGTGAAGACAGTGGGAGTGATGTGTGTGTCCAGCCATTCAAAACTCACCTTCTCACCAGACTATATAGAGTTTTTAACGGCTATCGGCAACCAGATAGGGATGGCTATTGATAATGCAAACCTCTATGAGCATATTAGAAGGGCATATCAGAATCTAGCTGATGCCCAGGAACAGATCATTCAAACGGAAAAGCTCGCTTCGCTCGGTAAACTTGCAGCCACTATTGCCCATGAGATCAATAACCCCTTGGCTGCTGTTCTCACCTATACCAAATTGCTGATCAAACTCATGGATCGGGATCGCTTTACCCCTGAGAAGTTTGAAGATATCTCCAAGTATTTGGCTACTATGGAGATGGAAACATCGAGATGTGGAGATATTGTTAAGAATCTTTTGGCCTTTTCCCGCCAGTCTAAAGTGACCATTTTGGACAACAGGATTGATGAGATTATTGACAGGGCCTTGATCCTAATCTCTCACGATCTGGAGATGAAGGGAATCCAACTCATCAAAGAGATAGAGGCAAATTTGTCAGAAGTACGATGTGATTTTAAACAAATTCAGCAGGCCCTATTGGGCGTTATGATCAATGCTTCGGAGGCCATGGGCAAAGGGGGCATCCTGACTGTTCAGGCTAAGCATTCTCAAAAGAATGGATTCCTGGATGTTGTTGTCTCCGACACAGGATGTGGTATCTCTAAAGAAGATTTAAAGAATATCTTTGAACCTTTTTTTACAACGAAGGAAGATGCGAAAGGCGTAGGACTTGGGCTTTCTGTAGTGTATGGCATTATCACAAGACATAGCGGTTCAATAGACGTAAAAAGTGAACCTGGGAAGGGAAGCTCTTTTTCGATCTGTCTTCCTATATCAGACTCACAAAGCGAAATATCATCAAACTAAAAAAAATAAATGAGATTGAAGCATAGGTAACATTCTGTTTTTGTAGGTTTATTGAAGTTATGAACCATGAAGGGAGTGTATAATGGCCAAAAAGCCGCGTATTCTCATCATTGATGATGAAGCCGCCATTCGAGAAAGTCTGAAAGACTGGTTGATGGAAGATGGCTATCACGTAAATTTGGCTGAAAGTGGGGAAGATGCCATAGCAATGGCTCTTAAAAAGGACTGGGAAGTAATTTTGCTCGATTTGAAGATGCCGGGTATGGATGGCATTGAGACCCTCATGAGACTTAAAGGGGAGGAAATCGATACACAAGCTGAGATAATTATAATGACGGCCTATGCAACTATAGAAACAGCGGTTCAGGCAATAAAGGAAGGAGCATTTGACTATCTGGTAAAGCCCTTTGACCCGGATGAAGTAGAAATACAGATCAAAAGGATCATTGAGCATAAGGAGTTGATCCTTGAGAACGTCTTGCTGCGTCAAAAGCTCGAGGAGAGATCGGAGTATGATGAAGTCATCGGAAAGAGCGATGTCATGCAGGGAATTTTTGATATGATTTCTCGTGTGGCACCAACCGATTCTACAGTGCTCATCACAGGTGAAAGCGGTACGGGCAAAGAACTGGTTGCTCAGGCAATCCACGGGAACAGTCAGCGCTGTTATAGGCCTTTTATTGCCGTCAGTTGTGGGGCACTGCCAGATTCCCTGCTTGAGAGTGAGTTGTTTGGCTATGAAAAAGGTGCGTTTACAGGGGCAGAGCACACAAAAAGAGGACGGTTCGAGATGGCTGATAAAGGTACGCTTTTTCTCGATGAGATAGGGGACATCAGTCTCAAAACCCAGGTGGATCTCCTAAGGGTTTTACAACAAAAGGAGTTCATGCGAGTTGGTGGTGAGGATCTGATAAAGGTTGACGTACGAATCCTGGCAGCGACCAATCGGGACCTGAAAAAGGCTATTGAGGAAAAGCGATTTCGCGACGATCTCTATTATCGTCTCAATGTGATATCTCTCCATATCCCACCGCTAAGAGATCGTAAGGAGGATATTCCATTACTGGTAGAGACATTTATACATAGGTATTGTTTGGAATTGAACAAGGAGTCTGTAAAGATAGCGCCTTCTGCCATGAAATTATTAATGGCGTATGATTGGCCTGGTAATGTCAGGGAATTGGAGAATGTAATAGAAAGGGCCATAGTGATAGGGAAGGGGACAGAGATCATTTCGGAAGACCTTCCCTTCTCAAAACATGAATTGAAGACAGAGGGCTTGCCCAAGTCATTGAAGAGTATGGAGAAGATTCATATAGAGAGAATCCTGGAGGAAACCGATTGGAACATTACACGTGCAGCCTACGAACTCGAGATTGATAGGCAAACTCTGTATAATAAAATAGAAAAATATAAGATCAAAAGAAGGGGGGTAGACTAAAACCGGTTTGTCGAGATGTATTGCTATCTGTTCTATCGGACCCGTGGAAAAAGGGATCCTTGAGAGTATTGCAAAGCAAATCTCATCACGATTTGGTTTTATTTGCGAGATCTCTAAGGAAATGGAAGTACCCGAGCATGCCTATAATGTGGAGAGATGTCAGTATGATTCTCGAGTCATTTTGAAAAGGCTCATAAAATCCTGTAAAGATGATACAAGACTCTTGGCTGTTACCCAAGTGGATATATACGTACCTATACTCAAGTATGTTTATGGATTGGCAGAAATTGGAAGGAGGTGCTCTCTCATCTCTTTACATAGGCTATACCCCGAATTTTATGACCAACAATCAAATCCGGCTTTACTGTTGGATCGGGCGGAAAAGACAGCAATACACGAATTGGGCCATACACTGGGCCTTACCCATTGTAGATATAAACATTGTGTCATGTATTCATCTACCAGTATAGAGAATACAGATTTTAAGAACCCAGACTTTTGCCCTACCTGTTTTGAACTCTTCAAGTGGTACCTCGAAAGATAATTCATCCATGTCCATTCTGCATGCCTAATTATTAGACATTATGTCTATTTTTTCGACATAATGTAAAGTTATAATATAATCAAATAGTTGATGTAAAGAAGTCGTTTTTTATGATTTTATTGTCGATTTTTTCGGCAAGACATGATGCGATGTTTTACATCGTTATTTCCATCCTCTATTTACATTCAGTTTCAATAAAATCGAATAGTTATAGAAGTACCTATTGAGGTAATATCCTGTTGGCATACTCCTTGCTCATTATAGGAAATACAATAAAACATAATAGGAAATAATGTATAGATAGAGGAGGAAATAAACATGGAAAGTATTGGAAATAAAAAATCGATGAAGATTATACCGCCAGGAAAGAAAAAATGTATATGGATGGAGGCAGGGGTCGTTTCTTATAAGCTTTGTGATAATAACTATGATTGTTCAACATGTATCTATGATCATGCAATGCAGGTGAAGGTTGCCAGACAAAAGGAAGCAATAGCAGTAAAACCGCTTGAGGCCCAACCGGAAAGGATCAACGAGACCTGGGTAGAGAAGATGATGCAACTTCCGGCTTTAAAACGGAAATGCCGTTATATGATTACTGGGGAGGTAAGCCGTAAGATATGTCCTAATGCTTATGAGTGTGGCAACTGCTCTTTTGACCAAATGATGCAAGAGCGGCTGCAAGCAGAGGTGCTGCCAGTATATGCCCAAAGCAATGTGGGAGGCTTCGAATTGGCAGAAGACATATATTACCATGAAGGACATACTTGGGTCAAACCGGAATACGGTGGACGAGTGCGGATTGGGTTTAACGATTTTTGCCAGAAGATTCTAGGGAGACATGCGAGAGTTAACCTACCCAATATTGGACAGGAATTAAATCAAGGTGAAGTAGGATTTCAAATCACCCGTTACAGTGATATTGCTCAGGTCATGTCCCCGATTGATGGTATTGTATCGCATGTGAATCATCAACTCCAGGATTGCCCCGACCTTGTGAATTCATCTCCTTACGAAAATGGCTGGTTATTTATAGTAGAACCAACAAATTTGCGTAAGAACCTGAAAGGGTTATACTTCGGCGAAGATGTAAAAAATTTTATATGCGAGGAGAGGGAAAGACTCTTTTCAATGGCTCATGAAAAAATAGGTATTGCTGCTGACGGAGGTGTGTCAACAGAGGATATCTTCGAAGAGATAGAAGAGAAAGATTGGACAAAGTTTGTAAAGATATTTCTTAAGAGCTGATGTGAGATACTATAGTAAATTGATTGATTTGTAAAGATTAAATATTTAAAACCTCCCGTTGTTTCGTGGAACGGGAGGTTTTTTGCATCAAGTAGACTTATGCGCGAATCACCCCTTGATCATCTGTGCGGATTTAATTGCTGTTAAAGCTTGGCTGGTGCTTTGTCTTTTATCAGTCTAAAATGTTACCAAAATAAATAAATGTCAAACAGAAAGCACCTGGCAAAAAATAAGCGGCTATTTTTTCAATAACCACAGGGAGAGAGTTATTATAGTTGTTGAGCCTTTTTTAGAGTTTTAGTATTGGGGTTTGTATCTTGATACCTCCATGAGGTCTTTTCCAATTGTATTTAATGATCCAGTCGGAGAAGTTATCTATCTGACTCATCTCTCCTGCGGCTTCTTTCAACCTTGCCATTGATTTGTAGTGTAGTTGGTGGAATGATTTTATGACGCATATTGTGGAAAGCGCATATTTGATCCGGTATGTGTACTCTGGGTTTTTTGAGTATGTTTTTAGTGTCTGAGACATATATATTGACAAATTCCGTACCTTCATCCGTTTGGATACGGCATCTAGGAAAGGGGGATTCTTTGATGAGTCTGTTACTGAACTCTTTTCAGGATATATATCTGAAAAGTGCTATGTGGTAAAATCATCTATGGTAGTGAACTGATAATACTGTTCCCCTCTCATACAATAAGGAACATACT
>JAXHVA010000102.1:11404-14672 GCA_034189035.1 Thermodesulfobacteriota bacterium | reverse complement strand
ACAAGCGCCACAGACACCCTCTTTGAACTCCTCGGCGACAACAAATACCTCGGAGCAAAGCCCGGCATCATTGCATCGCTCCACACATGGGACAAGACCCTCCTTTTGCATCCCCACCTTCTTTCGAGGGAAGATATTGGCGCGTATCCGCAAAGCGCAAGAGATATAGGTGTACGGCAACGGTGTGTTGACATACATCGCCCGGTATCTCCGGGGAGGACCGATATCGAACAAGCGTATAATCAGCTTCAAAGACGGAGAAGTAACCTTCAACTACGTCCGGGAAAAGAGAGCACTCATGACCCTGCCCATCGACCGGTTTATCGGCAGATTCCTGCAGCACGTCCCGCAACCGAGAGCCGTATATATTCGTTCTTATGGGCTTTACCATTCCGGCAGAAAAGAAGACCTTTCATTCTGCAGGAAGATGATGGGACAACCGCCCATAAAAGAGCCGGAGTCTCTCGACTGGCAGACATACTGCGCAGAGCATGGCAATGATCATCCAGAGGTCTGTCCTATATGCGGCAAACGTCTTGTGGTTTCCCGGCTGCTCTCTCCTCTCACTGCTTCAGAGTATTCAGAGAATCCACCCGTTTTGCAGGCTTTTTATGATGCAGCAGGATAGAATCCCCGAAGCAAGATGGCAGCAGAAAAGAAGGGGCTCGTATTGTCTGAAACACGCGTAAATCAGTCATTTTCTAACCACATTCATGCACCTTACGGAAGGCGGTAAAAGTTTAATGATAAATAATTTTTCAAAGACCCCGCTCGACAAATATTTTGGCACAACAAATCTAAATTCTCGCAGTGACAGCCTGGCGCAAACTCCATAGAAACAGAGCGCCGAGTTTCAATAAACACACCGCGTTAAACCCGCGGGTCTGTTCAACAAGCCGTTTAAGTCGGGTATTTTCTGGCCCAAAAATTGCTGTAAGCATTATTTACCCGTGAATACATCATTTGATCACCGGCAATTATTGGGCCAGAAAATACCGCTTAACTAAATTATTATCATTGCCTTTTTTTGATCGAATATGTGTGAACGATATTTTCATGATGCGTTTTATTGTGTGCAGAAGCCTCCATAAATAGACGTATACTCTCAAATGATCCTCCGTTGGTGCCGACGAAAAAGCTATTCAAGTGATCTGACCGGAGTAATAGAATCATACATTTTAAACATAAAAAGAAGGGGGGGTGATATCGAAAATCCTCCCTTCCTTAAGAAGGTACCCCCTTTGTCCGTTCTCAAGGGAAGAATTTCGGTTTAGCCGTTAAAACCGGCTTTAGCCTGTCATACAAAAAGCCTTCCTATGGACTCTCTGTGAAGTAATCTTTATTATTGAAGAAGCCCGATGGTCTTTCCTCTGCAACCTCGAATATCATGGTCTCTTCGTATTGATATCCGAATACGTCAACGGTGGTTACCCTTGCAATGTGGGAACCCTCTTCAAGATCTGTAGGCAAATTGGCTTGCCAAAGATGCATCGATTGGTCAGTCCACAGCCATTCGGAAAGAGGTCGCGGATCGGCTGGTCCTAACTTGTCGCCCTGGAAGAGCTCAAAACCTTGAGCCCTGTCATTGCCGGAATTACTCAGAGCTGCGTATCGATAGGAGTAGAGGGTGAGTTTTAATGCAAAAGGATCAGGGATATCTATGAAATCCTCTCCTTCACCTAGTTGAGTCCGTTCCATCATGACTGGAGCACAATCGTCGATCCGCACATATACCTCAGAATCCTTGGAAACATTCCAGACGTTGGCCATGAGGTAGGTATTTTCGAGATTTCGTCTTTCTCCACTATCTTCGTATCCAGACGATCATTGACATTGACTGGGGGTGTTTCCAAAGTATAAGGATCTATTTTGAACCAATCCATCATAGTGTTCGCCCATTCTGTGAATGTGGGTGACAAAATCGAAAGCGAAATCTGCTTTTCAATGGGCTTGCCTGAAGCCTTGTACTGGGCTGTGTATATGTTCCTGTTGAATTCCACAATCAAGTAACCCCTTGGGGCAACAAACCTCTGGTAAGACATAGGAATACTTTCATCGTTAAAATCTCCAGACCACCAAGAACCTCCTGATGCACCAACGACAAATTGTGGAAACGGTGCTGCTCCAGGAGAACGGTCTCCAAGGGCTCCAGCGGGATTTACCCATCCTTCATACAGTTCACCAGGGCGGATATGCTCTGTTGTCTGGATGTGTCCGCTGAACGCCAAGACTCTTTTCTGAAGAAGTTCTGCGTCACCATCAAAATGATCGAGAAGAAGTTCAAAAAGCTCCAGTGATTTGTCTATCTATTGCTTCGAGGCACTCGAATCCATATAGGTCTGGATCGGGATATGGGAATTGAAAACGATGAGCTTGTATTTTGGAAGATGTTCCAGATCGTTTTTCATCCACTCTATTTGCCTATCTGTAATCACACCATTATACATAGGAGAATTCTCTGGATCATTACAAAAATCATAAGTCCGTCATCATTGTCTGGAGATGGCATGCATGGGTACCTCTCATCATCGAAAAAGATGAAGTGGACTAAACCAATATCGAAGGAATAGTAAGTGGGTCCAGCTTCGCACTTAAAGGTGTCAAAGGGTCGTTACTAGGAGCATCGAATCGAGGTCGTGGTTACCAGGTGCGTAATACTGAGGGGCATTTGCAAGACTCATGATTCTCTTGAAACGTGGAAAGAGGCTCAAATCGTCGCCCATAAGGTCCCCTTCAACGAGTACAGCCTCAAGATCCTCCATTTGTGCAAGCTCTTTTGCAAAGGAGTCACGAACATACCCAACCTCATTGTTGCTATATGGCTGAGGATCTCCAGTTGCAACGATCTTGAACCGTTTCTTACATATGTCAGAACTCTTGATCAGAGGGAAATTGATATATATTGGAAGCTCGTCCGTGAGGCCGAGTCCGCCAAAACGAAACGGCACACCATGAACACTGGGTGGAGAGCCTGCTGGTTTGTGATGCCTTTCTCTTCCTCGTCGAGTATCCCATTTCTGTTTATGTCTTCAAAAACAACCCCATTTATAGCAGACACCTCACCTTTAGGCCCCACGTCAATTATTGCTTTGTAACTTGTATCTTTTCCATCGGCACCAGTTGGCAGACCAAAACTCATTGCCAAAATAAAAGGAAATGCAATTAATATGAATCTCTTCATTGTTTGGGCGGGGGGGGGGTGGGGGGGGGGGGGGGGGGGGGGGGGGGGGGGGGGGGGGGGGGGGGGGGGGGGGGGGGGGGGGGGGGG
>JAXHVA010000102.1:0-11394 GCA_034189035.1 Thermodesulfobacteriota bacterium | reverse complement strand
ATCTCTTCATTGTTACCCCCCCCCTTTTTTCCTCTGCTTAATGCAGCAAGAATGAATAACCTCTCTTTTCAACAGACTAAAAAACAGAAGACATATCCATTTGAACAATTATCACCCCCCCTTCATCGCCTCTTTCTTGATTTTTCATCTATTCATCAGCCAGTATGTTGAAGTGGGTGCATAAATTCAGACGAAAATCAATATGGTTATATTATTGGTCTCTGATTGTTACCTGAAAGTTAATGAACTATGAAGTTCCAATGAATCTAGGTGAAAAAGTTTTTTCTGCTAAATGGCTAATAGTAAACGATTCACAGAAAACTTTTATTACAATCCTATTACAAGCTCTACCCGATTATTCCGTAAGAAGAAATGTACATGTGTACATGGGGACGTTGGTTCCAAAACGGTTAAACAATAGTAACTAATTTTTCACAGTTATCTGATGAAATATTCTCTTATGAATATGACAATTATGCCCTTGATCGATTCTGAATGACTGTGATGTCAGGGTATGGAACGATATCGGTAGATATCCACATATGGCACGTTGCTACGTACCCTTTGAGGTGGACCCCATTGTCAAGACAAAAAAACACAATATTTAAGTTACACCTTAATAGTAATAGTAGTAATGAGGGGGTCTGGGGGAGACTCATAACTCCCTGCAATTGCGGATAAAATGCCTAACCCATTAAAACTACTAGTTAAAAAAAATGCTCCTTTGTTGAAGTTGTCGATAAATCTGTTCATAAACTCCGATTTCAGCCTTGTTTTCGGTCTGTTGGCAATAGACTATCATTCCGGTTTTATTGCTGGCATTGAGTCCATAGTGTACTTGGTAAGGCGTCTTGTTCCCTAATGACTGACCTTAAAGAATTTCTGAAGATTTCTTGCGTATCAGATCTTTGAAAATGAACTTCTGCTGGTGTCTGGTAATCAAGTGATTGATGGAGCCTCTCATGGTTGTAAAAGGTTAAGTTAAGTACTCATTTAAGTAGTGCTTCCCTTCTGAGACGCTCTGATAATCTCTTATGTAAACTTCCTCATACTTGAGAGAACGCCAAAGTCTTTCAACGAAAATATTGTCAAGGGCTCTCCCCCGGCCATCCATTCTTATTAATATGGATTGTTTCTTGAGTTGTTCTGTAAAAAGGTTACTCGTAAACTGAACCCCTTGATCAGTATTGACTATCTCAGGACAAAAACCTGTATCAAAAGCCTTATCTAGGGCAGTAATACAAAAATCAGTCTCAAGGCTCGTGGATACCTCCCAGGAGAGAACGTAAAGGCTAAACCAGTCCATAACGGCTACCAGGGCATATCCACCACCCCCGGTAGATCCTAATATAAGTTATGTCAGAAGCCCAAACCTGGTTCGGTCTATCAATCTTCAGACCCCTTAAAAGGAACGGATATATCCTTTGCCCAGCATTTATCTTGCTCAAATTACGCTTGGGATAAATCGCCTCAATGCCCATTTGCTGCATCAATCGTTGAACACGCTTCCTGTTCACACAATGACCATTCCTGTTTAGGAATGCCGTCATCTTTCTCGAACCATAAAACGGAGTTATTGTATATTGTTCATCGATTAATCGCATTAAGGTTAGATTATATTAGTCTATCACAGGTTTGTAGTAAATGATTGACCTGGATATCCCTAAAAGCTCAGATTGGCGGCTGACAGTTATTTCTCTATTCGTCTTGTCAATGAGCAATAACCTCTTTTTATGAGACAAGCCCAGATTTTTTTTAAGCCAGTCAATCTCTACTTTCAGCTTGCCGATCTGGCGATAGAGCTCCTGGATCAGTTCATCCTTTTCTTGTCCTTTATTCTTTCTGTTGTCGGTGAAGATATCTATAAACCCTTTTTTCGCAGTTGCTTTCCAGTTCCTGATCTGTCCTGGATGCACCTGATACTCGTTGGCTAATTCGCCCGAGCTTTTTTCTTCTTTGATCGCTTCTAGTGCTACCTTAGCCTTGAATGATGGAGTGTACTTTTTCTTTAATTTGTTAATTTGGACCTCCTTCAATTTGTCCTTGAGTGTAACTTAACATACTGTCCAAATTTTGGGGTCCATTATACTTATATCGTGACCGAA
Organism: Thermodesulfobacteriota bacterium; assembly: GCA_034189035.1. Classification (GTDB taxonomy): domain Bacteria; phylum Desulfobacterota; class UBA8473; order UBA8473; family UBA8473; genus JAUXFK01. Next base: position 9,289 of record JAXHVA010000102.1, on the reverse strand, counting down.
CCGAACAACTCATAGAACATCAAATGGATATCAATTGTACGTTTTTTAAAATTAGCCGTTAACATTCGTATATTCACGTAACGAAGGAGGAAAAGGATTGCCCTTAGTTTACATAATGCGAGAAGCCTTATAACTGGCCCGAATAAGTACAGGGTTATCTCGTGCATTTTCATTCAGGCGCTAAATACGTTCGCAGAACAGAGCATGTTATAGAGAAATCAGGGAGTAATGAAGAGTAACAAAGAGTGGGTAAATGAATAAAGGGTGCGCTCTGTTGAGGCACCCTTCAGAAAGAAAGTTTCTTATTTATTGGTAAGATCAAACGAAGGAGTCAGGTTGTTTGTGAAGAGGTTTGAAGAGGGACGCCCTTAAAATTTTAAGTTGACAATGAGATAGGATAATAATAAATGAAGAGGTATGCCAAGATTAGCCCTACTTGATGCACCTAGTGTTTTACATCACATTATGATATGGGGTATAGAACGACGAAAAATTCTCATCTATGACTTTCCTGATTCTTTGTCAACTCAGAATTTGAAGGGCGTCCCCCCTTTACCCTTTACTTTTCTCTACTTTTTTACTTTCTGGATGTATAAAATACAATTCAAATAAAAACTTATGGAATTCTATTGGGTATTTTGGGGATTGGTGGTCCATAGAAATATGATAATTGGAAAAGAATTAAATTCTGAGAAAACGGAGGATGCACTATGATCACTCGCTAGAAGGTCATGCATTATCACATCTTCCTCAGCAAGATCCTTAGTTGCATGGAGCTTCTTGAATAAGCTTCGAACAATTGTGAGAGGGGCCCATTTGAATAGAATGAAGCCTTTACTGGACCTCGCAGAGTGCGTTATAATGGAAACCTATTATATAGAAGGTTTCTATTCGCGATTTTAGTTCACAACTTTGCTGAAAAAACAAATTATATCCAAGTTGTTTCATTTTCTATTGCAAAGGTAATATGGTATACATCAGCATTACTGTTTTGTTTGTGCTGGCTATTTATTCCATTCTAGGAATAATCCTTGCCCATATAGCATGGAAAGATACAGCAAGCAGAACAGAAAAGCTGGTTTTTGCCTCAGTGATAGGTCTCGCATTCATATGTTACATTTCAATTATTATAGCATACTTTTTCGCCTGGAAACCACTTCCAATTATTGGCTCAATTCTTGTTTTTGCAGGGATGGAGTTTTCATTAAAAACCAAGCTTCCTCATACAGGTCGTATCGCTGGTTCATATTCTTGGACTAAGGTCGATTTTATAGCCAGTGCTATTGTTTTATTTCTGCTCACTACTTTTCTGTTTGTAACTTTCTCCCAAATTGGTCTTGCAACTAAGCTAGGCTATCGATATAGCTGGTTGTTTGGACACTACTTTATCAATAAAGCTTATTAACGCAGTTTCTCTGATTCATGGGGTGCCCCCCTCATTTCTTTTTTGCAGGCGAAATACTCAGATACTATATACTTTCATATTCAATCTCTGCACTTGTATATTCGATACTGGGTATAGAGTCCTCGATTCATAAAGAATAAAAAGGACAGGCAAATAATACTTCAATTGCCGAGCAATAATATATATTTTGTGTGGACAGGTACGTCTGTAATCAGAAGATGTGCCTTCTAGTAAGTAGAAATCCTATGATTAAGAGAGGGGCTCCTATTCCATAACAAGTACAATATTCCCAATTGGGCATTTGCTAAACTTTTCGGCCTGCTCAAACCTGAAATTAGGGGGGTTCGTTCAGGTACTAAATAGTTGATTTCTTTACTCCATTAATCGTGGTTTTTCCTATATCAACCCCAACTTTATTGCTAAGGAGAACCCGAGTTTCTCATACCACTTCAAGCGCCAGAAACTTCCAGCGTTTTCTAAGTCATCAAGAGTCGCTATCACTTCAGTAGTGTACTCACCCATATTCGAGAGGTAGTTCGGCTCCCTTCGTTTCGTGAAGTATGGGCCGGAAAAGAGACGCATCAGATCACTCAGGACTATGATTCCGCCTTTTTTCTTTTCCTGGAAATTCTTCCAATTGCGAAGATGCTCTTCCGACCGGAAGAAATTCATTGTACTTCAGGAGTAGGGGATGTTGAACATCCATTTTCCAAGAGCGATGGAAACATAGCCAATTAGTCCTTCAGGATCCTTTGACTCGATCTTGCCGTCCTTCACCTTGACCCTTATAGGCTCTTTACAATCAAGGCATATAGAATCGATTTGTATTGTCTTCCCTGGAAATAGCCAGCAGACTGCAAGCGATTCAAATGCTCACTGACCGAACCATTTCTGCTCACCTTCAATCGTTAATCTGTAATTATTCGATACATTGTTGAAAGGTGCAAATGATACGATATTGTCAGTATTTGGGTGTAACCAACCCGGAAAGCCAAAAGAGGAGAAGAGTTTGCGCAACAGCTTATGCCCCTTTGCAGGTGATACCCCTAACTCGGCTGCGATTTCGGTGTAGCTCGGAGCTTTTCCAGTGGTAATAAACCTTTCAAGAATGATTTGAAATGTTTTATTCAGATACTCTGATTTAGGCATATCTCGACCTCCTTTGCTAACTAGATGCTCTGGGATAGCGCATTTTTTGCACCGTCGATTGTAGTAAAAAGATTATACAGTATAGTTATTATAAACGCCATATGATTTCAGGCTGATTGCGCAAAGGTAATCTGTGGAAGCTAAACCTGGGATAACCCATCATCATGGCTCCCAAGCATTTATGGCCGTCGGGTAGTGGTAGAGCCTCTATCATAAGGGGAAAAGTCGTTGCCGCGGCATGGAAATAGCCTGCCCAACAACACCCCAAACCCATGCTGGTCGAGGCCAATTCAAGATATGACAGTGCAATAGTGCTGGAAGTCGGGGCCATATGATCGTCCTTCGACGCATGGGCAACTATTACAATAGGTGCACCTCGAAGGATAATATCATTCCCTTCTTCCCATCGCTGAATCGCCATGTCCATATGGAGAGACAAGGCAAATTCCGACATATTGCCCAACATCCAGCGCAACCATTCAACGGTGATCCCGGCAAGATGCTTTAATTCGTCTCTGTCTCCCAGAACAAGCCATTGAACGCTTTGAGAATTGTGTCCGGTTGGTGCGTATCTGGCAAGATCGATCAATTTCAAAACCTCGCTTTTTGGGACAGATTGTTCTTTGTATGTTCTTATGGAGCGTCGAGCACGGAGAAACTGTTCACATTGCGCGAGGGAAATTTGGAGTTCTTTTTGTATGGTTGGGCATTTGTCAATTGGGATATCACAGTGTGAGAGGCTCGCTGTAGGACAGACTGCCACGCAATGGCCACATTGAATGCACAGATCTTCAGCTCCATCAATAAGAGTAGGGTATTGTGCATTTTGCACTTCAATAATTCCCACAGGACAAGTGGCAGCACATATTCCGTCTTTGTTACATGTTTCTATGTTGACCTCAAGTAAATTCATATCCTACCTCCATAGAATGATTTTGTTCTTTTTTTAGTAAAACGTCTAAAACTTTATCCATTGTCTCGCCTTTTGTAAACAGAGAAGTTGGAGTTTTAAAAGAAGCTGAGAGTGTAGGGCGTTTGATCAGTAGCGGGATGATGAGTAAGACCCGGCTGGATTAAGCCTCTTTAGCGTTGTTCTTAATCTATCAATATCTATGGGGATTGTAAAGGCTTTTTATGACTAAAAGGTTGGATGAGCACGTAAAGATACCTGTGAGGTAAGTAAAAGAATAACAAGGAACTATTTTTATCTGCTGTGGTTCTGAATTTCATCTTTGAGGACATAGCCCAAAAACCAAATCCAGTCGAAATTCTCTGGAATGGTAAACATGATTTCTTGTTCAAACCTGGCATTATAGAGTACTAAAAGAAGGATCAGTATATCCCGCTAAAATTATTTCGCTTTTATTTTACGAATTACAAACCGATCTACATATCATAGTAAAGCAAAAGAATTACTGCATTTTTATTTATGAGTTTCGGATTACGATTTATCTTTCTGAAGTCACTCCTGATGACGCTCATTGGTACAAATAGAACCCCGACGACGGCTTTACTGACTCTGCCTGTAATGCCGACAGCCTGTGGCAAATGATATTATCATTGCTTCATCCGATTTGAGGATACCTCCTACATCTGATTCGACTGGTAGTAGCGATGCAGGTATTTTATCATTACTGTGGCTTTTGGTTCTGAACACGAAAGAGATGTATAAAAAGAGGTTTATGATGAAAAATAAAACATTACAGTCGGTAGTACTGATCTTTTTTTCTTATTATTATGTCCGATCTTCATGCCAGATCTTTCGTATGCTAGGATTACAAGATATGTTGATCCTGCCAGTCCAAACCCCGGTTCTGGATATACATCTTGGAGCACAGCCGCTCATGAAATATCTACTGCTTTGAGCGCAATGTCCGGAGGGGATGAACTTATTATTCGTGATGGCACTTACACTGGGGCCATTAATATGATTACAGCTGGCAGTATTCCTTCTGGGTCAATTGGGAATTATACTACAGTACGCGCTGAGAATACTATGGGGGTCATCCTAGATACACAATAAGCTTCAGATCAAAGACCTATCACAATCGGGTTCATCTGATAGCTATATAATCGTACAGGATATTGAAGGTCGAAATTTAGAAGATTTCGGCTGGAATCAAGGAGCCGCTGTTGGAATGATTGCTGGAGATTATATAAAAATGATCAGTATAGGGGTAACAAAATGTTATCAGCAACCGGTTGACTTCACAAGGAATGAAATGAGCAATCCTTTCACGCTTGAAGGTACGTCATACGTATTGCTTGAAGAATGTTACGCTTGGGTTTGGGGAAAGTATGTTTTTATTACTTATCAATCTGACCATATTGTTTTAAGGCGATGCATATCAAGACAAGATGGATGGACAAGTGGATATGTCTCTTGTTATTAAAACTATTCATCCAGCGACGTCAAATATCAAAATTGCATTGCTATTGATTATGACGAACCAAGGCACTGGCATCCTCAAATCAGTGATAGCCTCTGGGGAGGATTTGGTCAAAACGGTAAAACCAATAATATTTTGTATAGAGGCTGTATTGCTAAAAATATAAAAGCCCGGACACACAAACTATGAAGGACTACGAAGGTAATGCCGTAATAAGCGACCATAATATGGAATTCTATAGCGCTGCAGGTTCTGATTATACGTATGTTGATTGCGCAGTAATAGATGGTATTACAGGTATTGTGACCAGAGGGGATCAATTCAGAGCTGTTCCCTTGTTACTCTACCACTTGATAGTCATACAGTTTAGGATGGTAGAGGAGTAATGAATGAGTCCGGCGGTGCTCCTATTATTAAGAATTCAATATAGTGCCGCAGAATATGGAGCCAGTGGATTTGCATCTACTTCTGATTACAATGCGTATTATGGAAATGCAGCTAACTATGGTAGTGAAAGCACAGCGTGAACAAATGATCTCTGTTCTGAAAACTCCAATGAAGTAAATGTGTTAATAAGTGGTTTGAAGTATCCGGTAAGGATTGAATCAAGTTCAACGCTCAAAACTGCTGGACAAGGTGGAGCACAAATTGGGGCTGAGATAATAAAGTTCTATGGCAAATCAGGAACATTATGGGGTGAAACAGGGGATAATCTTTTACAGGATTGAACAAACGGACAAGCGGATGAGGATCTTTGGCCTTTTCCTCATGAAGCTACGATAAGAGATAGAATGCGCGTTTACAATAGAGTTGACATATATAATGCGGAAGGCGCTAATAAGGCAGTTAATGGCGAAAGAGGGTTTTATGCAACCGGTCAAATCCTTGCTAATTATATCTGGGGTCCTCTTGGGAACACGGTCCCTCCTTTTAGTGTTAAAGCTTCACCTAGTGATGCTAAAGCAACACTAACATGGGATACGAATGCTGACGTTGAAAATAATGCAGATTCAGCGACTGGGTATTATAAGGTGTATTAAGGAACAGATGATGAAGGCCCTTATACTTATCAATATAGCAGCCAAGGAACCAGCTATTCTCCCAGTGCAACTATAACCGGTCTAACTAATAATACGAGTTACTATTTTGTAGTAACAGCAGTTAACTCATTTAATGAAAGCGCTTATTCAAAGTAGGTTACTGCAAAACCCTCTCCATTTTCTGTGGTTGTAGATTTCAGCGAATCAGATCCTTATAAAGATGCTGATATTATAAATATTAAAGCTACTTTTTAAGTGATTATGATTTATTTGGCGTTCGTCAGATTGTGATTGACTATGCCGTTATTAACAGCGATGTTCCAGCAAGTAACATTACGAACACCGCTGATCCTAACATATGGGGCTATTCAATGGATATACCTTCTGGCAATGACGGCACAGCGACTATTACCATAACCGCTGCTTATACCGATGGGAACAACCTGACTGACAGTACCAAAACATTTGCCGTGAATAATACCCTGCCAGTACTCCGATTGTCACCATAGAAAGTGGAAGCGGTTTGGGCAAAGATTACTCAACCTCTCATTTTGACATGACTCTCAGTGGCACCTGTGCATTAGATACGATTATTATTTATGTTAACGGTTTCACGGCCGGAGTCACCTATACATATGGTGAAACTACATGGTCTTACACGAGCACTTTGGAGGTAGACAAGAATACTTTTTATATAACTGCCGAAGATGCTGCAGGGAATGTCAGCGATGCAGGTTCTATTAAAGCAACGTATTCTTCTCCCTCCGATAATACTCCTTCTGATCAGTCTGTTCTTTCCTCGCGGACAGATGGGGCATCAAACATATCATTGACACCCACGCTTCAGACAGCTACTTTTTGCGATCCTGACAGCGGCGATACCCATGGTGCTACCCGATGGCAGATCAGTAAAACGAATGGTGATTTTTCAGAGTCAGAGATGGTTTTCGACGAAACAAGCACAACTGATCTTACATCATTTATTGTGCCGACTTATTTCTCAGATAAAAGGATAACCTATTATCGGAGAGTAACATTCTTTTGATAACAATGGTGCGGAATCTGATTGGTCGGATTCGTGTTCTTTTTCAACCAATAATGCAGACCCTGCAGATACCGATTCGAATAGTATACCTGATGATCAGGAAGTAACAGATACGGTCGATCTGGACAGCGACGGTACTACTGATATGGAAGAGATCTTGGCTGCCCCGGATAATTGATAAATCTGTGAACACGGTAAACGAAGACGGTCATGTGGTTGGACAGATGGGGATTAGTACGGCTGATGATGCTTCTGCCACAATTGCAATGCTTACGGCTGTTAATCCTGCTGATCTTTCTGCTGAAGGCAAACCCGATGATCTACCCCTGGGGCTTGTTCGCTGTAAGTTAAATGTTGCCACCGGCGCGGAGGTCCGGGTTACCATTTATCTTTCCGAATCCGCTTCTGATGACGCTCACTGGTACAACTACGGCCCAGATAGCGGCTGGCTGGATTGAACAGACCTTGCTTATGCGACATTTAGCCCTGATAGGAGATCCATTACGTTCACCTTAAAAGACAGCGGCTTTACTGACTTTGCCTGTGATGCCGACAGCCTGTCAAACGGTGTTATTATTGATCCATCCAGTTTGGGGACACCTCCAGCACCTGTAGCTGCTTCGACCGGTAGCAGTGACGGCGGGTGTTTTATCGCCACTGCGGCTTTTGGCTCTAAACTTGAAAGACATGTTCGGATTCTCTGGCAATTTAGGGATGTATTTATTATACCCAGTAAACTTGGACGCAAATGTATAGATTTGTATTACAAATATTTACCGGAAGTGGCTTATTGTTTAGCCGACCATGAAGCCTTGAGAACTATGGTTTGGTGGGGCTTACTTCCTGTGGTGGGCCTGGCCTAGATATCGCAGCATTTGGGCAAGATGCCGATGGCGCTGATGCTGCTGGGGTTTGTAATATTTTCTGTTCTTATGGGAAGCAGAGTTATGCGGATAAGCACAACGATAGGAGGTAGAGGGCACTATAGCAGAAGATCCGCATAAAATTCATAAATATTTTCCTAGCGCGGTGAAACCTCACTTTTAAGACGGACAAAATAACTAAAAGTTTAGATGATGTCTGAACGGAAAGAGAGGGTATCCTCATGTTCATTTACGCTACAGCAAAAAGAAATTCTTACTATGCCGGTTTAATGTTAAAGCATAGGAATTGAAAAATCATCCCTTTCCGAGATGCGGAAATAACCTGTAATCTGTTTTCGTGAATAGTGATTGATCTTATAGATATATTCCGTTACCCGTGCCGCAAAACAATCTTCTCAAACATTAATACAAGCCCTGTGCCGAGAAGATAGACTGACTCAATGTTAAGATTGTCCTCTGCTGTTGAGTCAAAAAAAAGATTGAGATTGGATTCAAGCCCGTCTTCCGGCTTCCAGTAACAGATCAAAAGCGGCACTTTGGGCAAGGGATGCAAGACAAGTGAAATGTCGGACTGGTAGTGATTCTCAACCTGCTTTCCATTAAAAATGTGAATCATATCCTCAAAAAGGCTCGTATGGTTGTCGGCAATTCTTTTTAAGCGTTTCTCGCATTGATGATTAAAAAAGTGCCCCCATGTCTTACCGCCTTTGAGTTCCCTGAACGACATCCAATTTCCCGATACAGGAATTCCTGTACCGTAGATTATATAATTATATACAGGTATTGCTATCCACGAATGAACATGGATTTCCGTTGAAATGTTTCCATTCGTATCGACACTCAAGTTTTTACCGAGGACTTTCAGTGTCAATTTGTCTTCTGAATACTCCGCCCCCAGCCTCCTTGCCGCTGCGGAAAGATCGATTGTTTTGATCTTTTCTTTCAATGTTTTAAACAAGGCGTTCTGATCGTTTTCAACCGTCACCTGTTCGTCGGTCGTTGTTTCATATTCCGCAATCACCTCGCTATCAAGTTGAGGGCACTCATTGAGCTGCCTTTCGCCCTTAAAAACTCTGGCAGCAAATGCAAGACAAGTTTTTTCATTGCACTGTCTACAGTTTGATTTATCGAGTAGCTTAAAGATTTCAAAAGCATTAATAAATTGAGCCATTTGGGATCCCTCCTTTTTGAAATCGATTGACTAATATAAGGCCTGCTGAATAAGCGTTAATGTGTTGATATATTTATTTATATGTGTTAATAGGTTGGCCGAAAATGCAAGCAATTTTGCATGTTTCTTCAAAAACCCTTGCACGAATCGGCGAAAAAATCATGTACAGACGCTCAGAAAAGCAACTTGAATTTGAAAACTTCAC
>JAXHVA010000101.1:2098-14681 GCA_034189035.1 Thermodesulfobacteriota bacterium | reverse complement strand
GCCGCAAATATCAAATGAAAGTTATATGTTAGAACCACATGCTGTAATAATTGCTGCTTCTTGTATAGTTTGGGATATAATCTTGTGACCAAAAAGAATTTAAAATACTTGAAGAAATTGGTGTTAATTTACTAAAGGTGTCCCAATGACAGAGATAATATTTAATGTTAACGAAGAAGATGATTACAGTATCATATCATTTGTGATACCTAGGGTGATAAGTCCAGAAGATTTGGTGGGGCTGTCACCCCCAAAAGTTGATGGAGGAAAAGGAGTGATTTTGAGTGGTAGGGGACCAATATGGCTCTACTGCTTTTTGACACACTTTTACCATTCGACAACTTTTATAGCCACTTATGATCCTAGATTTGGAGGTGCTGTGATCGTAGAGAGCCATCATGAAAAATATTTTGTTGGTACAACTTTGGAGTTTGGATATAAGTGAGTTAGAATTGATGTTTGTAAAAATTTTTGATATATTTTGTAGAAATAGAAGCTGTTGGTATGAAAAGGGGATAATGGAAAATGGAAACTGATAAGGTGATAATTGATAAAGAATCATTTTGCCACTTCGTTTACCCATTCCTTTTTGAGTCAGAGGAATTCGATAAGAGGGTGGAAGCTTTTAATCGAGCAGAGTGGTCCGGTAAAAAAGGAACTTTAAATTTCTGGAAAAATATTAACTTTCCAAGTGAGGACTTTTTACCTTGTGTATCTAACTACTTAAACCCACCACCTAATACAGTCTCGACGGCAAACTTATGGACTTTAGACAAAAATATATTACAGTCTTCTCGTGGGCTGGGAGGCAGAAAGGGGTGGGAATTGCAAGCATCGGGCAGATCTATTCCATTTATAATCGAAGATGTGGAACTTGCATTGTTTCGTATCGGAGTAGGTTTTCTCACCGTTCGGGCAAAACCTTCGAGCAATCAATTTAATGATTGGGTTGATTTTTTGCATTTCTTTCGCTTTATCAAAGGCCAAAGAAAGGTCAGTGTTGAAGCTAAAACTAAGGTAGGTTTGGACCCAGAAACCAATATGCCCCAGTACGAGTCTTTCTTTCCCAACTTCACTCAAGAAGTTAACAGTCAACAATTTTTTGGAGATGTGTTGGATCAATTACTTCGTAAAGGCAACCCAAGAACTAAGAAAGAACCATGGTGGAATGAAGTGTTTATAAAGGGTCAAATGATTCCTTTTACCACGATTTTCATAAATAATATGATAGAACAAGATATTCCAAATATTCTTTACCGTCTTCGAAACTTCTTCCACTCTGAACAAATTATTATTCCATCAGCTAATGACCTGAGTTATAACAATTACTCACTACTACCTTATGCCAAAAATCAATGGTTCTTTTTCTCTCTTGAAGGTGGGGGATTTGTAGCATTCAAAGCGCCAAATAGTGATTTTTTTCGCAAGGTTTTGCCAAACCATCTTAAAAAGCAATACTTTCTACTGTTTCTGATAACATTGCACCAGCGGTTTGTGTTAATGGGTTTATCTCATGAAGTTTCAAAGCACTGGCTAGAAGGGGACGAGTCAGAACGATTGTACTTCTTTAGAACTATTCGAGACCGTCACTTGGTCTTCACAGCACGAGGGTTCTTTTCACAAATAATGCAGCAGGAGCACCATCATACGGTCTACCGCAAGTGTCAGGAAGTGTTTCAATTAGATCAGATTTATCAAGAGGTTAGTAATGAAATACAGATTATGCATGATGAATTGCAGTTACGACTCTCTGAATCAAGGGAGCAAGCTATACGCAATCTTGAGCGTTTTGTGACTGTTGTGGGTATGATATTAGGCATTCCAACAATTGTTCTGACTTTTTTAGGTGTCAACATAAGCAAAATAACCGTTGAAGGTGGAGGCTTAACTTTTAGACTAGTAGTATTAATGACGATCATCTCCTTTTTTATTGGAATAATTTTATTTTTAATAATAACCATATTATCTCAAAACCAGAAGCTATGAAGTGAAACCAACTTTTTACCGGAAGCGTCAATCATTTTGATATGATGCCCCACTTTTCACAGACTTGCAAATGCGTAATTAGTGTTAAGCGCAAATGCAGGGCATATCTTAATGTTGCCCTTTTACATTCTGCTTATTTCTATTATCCGAGCCAAATGCTAAAGGAAGTCCTTCGTCATCAGGAGCAATTGATAATGGCTTTTTCCCGTTTCTTTGATTATTCACGAACCATTTAAAGTTCTTCCCATCTTTCGTGGATTTCTTGGATATTCTTGGGTAATGCACAGGTATATCGGGGCTATGCGGGCTTAAAATTGCTTTCAGATCTTTTATATTATCCAGCTCATCAAATGGATCACCATATTTTACTTCCATCGTTTCTCTGAATAGACTTACAAATTCTCTTATTTTTGGAGATTCTATCTTTTCCCACCAATCATTTGTAAAAGAAGTATATCTTTGCCGAGCATTCATACTTAAAACCTCTATAATGGATATCTTAACACTACCAAATCCCAGAGGTTTTGCCAGACCCAATCTATGGTGCATCGCATCTTCCATCTCGATTGACCATAGTAAAGCTCCCATCTCCACCGGGGCCAGATTCTCAAATTCTATAGTAAACTCAAATTTGGCACCGGGGTTCAGAGCATCTCTGACTGTACGGTTTGTCTTATCTTTCTTCCCACCAGACCTTTGATACTCTTCCTTTTTCGCCTCTGTCTGATGCCTGTAGAACTTTCTACCTCTAAGTTTCGCACCATACGTATCATATTTCACATGAAAATCAGGTTTCCCATCTTTATTAAGAAGATAGAAATATGTTGTGGTGGGCTTGGGCATGGAAAGAATTGATAATGGAAATGGAAATTCCGATAAAACACCTTTGTATTCTGTTATCTCCGCGTGGCTTACCCTTACTCTTCCTGCATAGGCAACCTTCTTCTTTAAGTCTTCTTGAGGGTTTGCGCATACCCAACCAAATACCCTGCACGCAGGGCAGAGGCTTTCATAACAAGTGCATGGGTGAAGATGATCACGTGGAAGAAGATCTCCTATCGATTTCTCAAATGGTTTACGATATATCTGTGCATAGCCAAACTCTTTTATTGTATTGTCAACAGCCCTGAACCATATTGTATCTCCATGTCGAGGGTATTTTGTATGTTCATGTTTATTATTCCTATTAGAGATAACGTAGTTCAGATATGTTTCATAAGACAACTTAAAATCTTGGGATTCGTCACCTAACACAAATACATATTCATTCGTTTTTTTATTTTTACCAATACCCTCATCACTTGTTTTAAGATACCCTTCGATAAAACCCTCAGTTTTCTCCGCGTCACTATATGATTTAACATCAGTAACTTTGCGACTTTCGACCTTTATCAATACCTTATCACCATTTTTTTTGAACTTTTTCCTAAAATCGGGGAATTCTCTGTGAGGTAAACTATATACCTCCATCGGCTTGACACTCCCGGGCGCATCTTTGCTTTTGGGAATCTCCTCTATAAACCCTGCTAACAAAGGTGTTTTATCATAGCTTTCTGGTCTTTCTCTTTTTCCTAAAAGCCCACCTTCAAACACAGAAAAGCATGAATTGGTCGAAGCTTCAAATATACTCCTCAACATCCCCCGCAAACTTGTTGAAGGAATGGCATACTTTTCCTCCTCGTTTTCATCCATCAATTTGAAGAATTGATACGATTTATGCCCATCGTCCTCTTGTACATATTCGGAATCTGATATGAAAATCGGTGTAATAGCCTCAAGTTCGCATTTTATTTTACCATTCAATCCAATGTATCTGTCATGTGGTGGCGGGAGGCATTTTCCTAATAATTTCTCCTCAGGACTTTCAAATTCTTTTTGGGTAGGGGAGAGGTACCGAACAAAGTTATAGGGATTCATGAATAAGTCATCACTGTCCATTATTCTTCACCACCATAAATTCCAGTCAGCCATATGAATGAGACAACTCCCCCTTTACTCAGCATCTTATAACTGATCTTTACCCTCTCAGGAGATGCGTTTATGGGATAGGATAACTTTGCTTTTGCAACTCTATCATCATGCCATATGCTTCTTTTTTGATCGTATTTTCCCCAGAGAAGGGCGTATTGTTCTTCAACAAAAAATTTCATACCGTTGCTATCCTCAGTTTCCCAGAAATTTTTCCCACCAGCTTTTTCAGGTTTTTCCTCATTACCGACGTATCTCCATAAAAACTGATTATTGTCTACCCTTCTGATATCGAGATCCCCGCCCTTTCCGAAGATACGTATTCTTTCAATAGTATAGGGATCTATTTTTGAAGTATCCAGTCCTTTCGTAATCTCAATCTCCTTTATTGTCTCAAGTATGGCAAAAGGCATATGCATATCCCTAAAGTTCCACTTATCGACAAAATCAGATAGTGTATCTTCACTATCCTCTCCTGTGGTACCACCAAAAATATTTATATCACCTTCAGAGACTCTATTACTGAACAAGAGGTCAATTTCCTTATTATCGATCAAAGAGCACATATGTTCACCTCTTTTGGATATAGTTCCACCATATCAATATCATCTCTGAAATATGTATCACATGTGGACGAATTACGAATATTAATTATATCAATATTGATCTTAAGGTTCTTTAACTCACTATGAAATTTCTTCACCCATATTTCCACATTTTCTTCGGGTTTCATAGTTATATCCTTAAGATCCAGATGCCCTACTTTAAAAATCCCTTCATGATAGTCATTTACAACAAATCCCTTAGGTAAAAACTCCTCTGAGATAACACCAATTTTTAATTCTCCATCGCTGATCATTGCCTTTCCAAACCATTTGTTCTGGCCGGATCCAACTGAAAGTAGCCCATCATGCAGATCCTTTAAGGTTATCATCAACCACCCCAACTGCCATTCTTTTGGGTTCTCAAGAAAGATCCTAAATTTAAACGAGGGTTGCCATAATACAAGAGCGTTGAACTTCGAACCCTCTTTACCCCCGCCTGTAAATCTGTCGATTGCAAGAAAATCCATAATCTTGATCTTCTTTGGACCTGTAAGATGGCCGTCACTTACAAATAATCTGCTACCCAAATAGGTGCTACCAAAGAGTCTACAGGCAAGACAAAAGTGATCTTCATTAATCCCTTTTTGAGTATCTATCTGATTTTCCTTTATATAAAATCGAAGAATATTGTTACAAGATCTTAGCGGAGCATTTTCATTAGCAACAGGGTTGCATGCCGGGTACCTTTCTACAAATTCGTTTGAGTTGTCCACATCAAAAGTAACAAGACTCCTTACAATCTTTTCAGCTTGAGAACGCAAAACCCCTCTTAGTGAAGATCCGGGCAGCAAAAATTTTCCATCTTCCATCTTAGGAGCGAAATCAAAACCAGACCTATTAGCGTTCATTACATCATTTAAAATAAAACCGCCGGTGAATTCGAGTGTGATTTCGATCTGAGCAAAAGAGCTGTAAATTCCATCTAAACCATTAATTTTTTTAACCGATTTTTTTGCATTCTCAATACATTCATTTAGCCATTTTCCGTCCTTCTCAGTCACCTTTATCAAATCATCTTTACGCAGAAAATCCATTAGTTTCCCAACTTTCGAGAGATCCAGATTATGGACCTCAATATCTTCCAGTTGCATATTGCCCAAACCTCTGGAAAGATTCCCACCAAGATAGCATCTTCCATTTTTCCATTCTGAGAGAACAGTAACAAGAAGCGATTCCTGTTCAGAAGAAAGATCATCTTGTATCTCAATCCGGAAACCAAATTCTGACCCTCTCGGAAGTACTTCATAGTCATATTTGGAACGCATCTCCCTTGCTGAGACTCCTGTCTCTCTATCAATGGCCACACTATCTCTGATAGAGGTAATCTTTTTCTCCATAAAAACGGCATCATAAACCCAGATATTTGAAGCTTTCACATTCTCAGACTCATCATTAGGGTTGAATGATCCAAACATCATACAAACAGGACAAGCGCAAACATTATCCGAATCAGATCTGTCAATAGCAAAACAATTTTTAAGACCAAGGTTTGGTGCGGTTCTTGTCGCAAGTGTCCTTAGAGCACCAGCGATGGCGGTCCCGGGAATAACAATATCACCAAAACTATCCCTGAATATTAATTTATCAGTAGCTTCTCCAGACTCCCCGGAACCAATATAGATTCCTGACAATGCCTTAAGTCTTCCAGTAATCACTCTTTTAATCATGCTTAAGCTCCCCCTACACATGATGCAATATAATCAGCTAGTTTTTCTATAGCCCTTGTTTGCAGATACCCTTTGGTATCTTCATCATCTTGTTCTTCCAACCTTGTTGAAAGTTTACCAAGTATTTCCTCTACCGCATTTTTACCTTTGAATATTTCATCTTTATCTAAGAAAGATGGTTGATCTAGTAGAGGGTCTCTTTGCACGATCAACTCTTTAAGCGGGCTTTCCAAGGTATGAAACCCCTTAAGATTTTCTAACCCTTCAATAGGCTCTTGTGAATTTATTTTAAGCCATCTAGACACAGCAATCCACTCCTCTTTTTCGAAATATTTACTGTCCAGACCATCAAGCTCATTTCCCCACCAGATATCAAAATATTTTACATTATCTTTTGGACTCTCAATTCGCATACATTCTTGAAGATTTATCATTTGATCTACATACTGATTTCCAGAATAGATTGGGTGATTAAAAGCAACTCTACCAAACCCTTCATCCTTCCTCAATCCAACACCTTCATTTTCCAGTTTTTCAATCGTATCAAATATTTTTTCTTTTTTACCATCGCTTTTTATTTTAAAACCGACGCTGGAACCTGCGCTGATTGAAACATCCCTCCATTTAGGAAGGCCCAGATGTGTATTAAAACCGTCCACATTCTTGGATTTCACATAATAGTTAATCACCTCTATGTCATTGTTATCTAACCCAAGTAAATCACAAAGAGAATCTTGATCGAGGGCATTTAAATATCGTCCCCAGTCATCTACCAGAATAGTGTCTGTTATTAAAGTCATGGTGATTGGCCCTGTATCATTTTTTATAGAATCATAGCCACGGCGTTCACCAATGAATATATCCTCTGAATCCTCCAAGGGATACAACCAGAGTTTGGCCTTTCCATATCCACGTTTTGACGCTTTCCCAATGGAAAGCTCCAATTTATATTTGTCATCTCCAATACTTTCAATTCCGATAAGCCTGGCAAAAGTTGCCCAGTCTTTGAATTCGACCATGCCAGTAAAGTATTCATTAGATTCAATTGCTGAATAACTGAAAAGCTCTCCTTTCTTTACCATCCCATTCACCGGATCGATTGAGATGTGCATCTCCTCCCTTTTAGCAACATTTAACTCCTTTGGTCTTTCTCTTATCGGTAAAAACTTATCTGATGGTATGAGTTGTGATTTAATATTTTTCTTGCCGCAATCTTCGCAAAATTCCGGTTTCCCTATACTGGTTGCATAGCCCTTATATCCGTGCCCGTCATCAAGGTCTCCAAATCCAGGATATAGTTTACAGGTTAAAAGGTCACGAGGTGACGGAATAGAGGGGTATATATTATCCGTATCCCCTTCAACGATCCACGCAGGATACAGAGGTGTAATTTTTATACCACCCCTACGGAAGAGCTTGATAAAATCCTTATATGTACTTGAGTTAAAAGGATCGTGGCTTTTTGCAACTTTCCATGCCATGGCTCCGAGAATTGTATAACCTGGAATATACACATTAGTCTGGAATCTATTTCCAGATTCACCCCGGTTAGATATAATAAGCGGCTCTTCTGCACGTAAAATCAGTTTAAACCTTCGGTTTGTCGAACCCCCTTCAAATAAAATATCAGATTCATCATTCATATCCGGGAAATTTAATTCTTCTCCTTTCAACCATCGTTTTTCGAAAAGATTCAAAAAATAGTCTTCTGAAGATTCACATTTCAAAATCCCCGGTACTTTCATTGAATCGACGAGGTGGATCCGACACTCGCCCTTGCCTCTTCTACGAGAAGAACCCAAGTTTCTGACCATCCTGAATCCTGCAACAATAAATGATGCTTCCTCTATGGTATGTATAGTATCAGCTTCATTTCTTAATGTAAAGACAAAATCTATCCCTTTTCCTACTGCCTCCTGATTAAACAATTTTTTTTCTTCCGAGGTGCGGGTTATTGGATTTACCCTGTTGCGCCATACAATCTTTTCACGTTTTAAATTGTCCGATCTCATAACCGATGCAGAAGATATGGTCCATCTCTTTTCATTAGCCGGTGTCCCCATTATTCTACAGATTGGGCACATGGAATCCGGATTTTTGTCGTAACAGTAAGAAAGATTTGGATCACCATTCGATTTACAGCATCTACGGTGACTCTTCAACAAATCAAGTTGGAGTAGATCCCATATTCCCTGCCTGAGCAATCCACTGACAACAGTGCCTCTTATTATAGGAATACTATCTGGATCCTTCAAGAGCATAGAATCAACTTGATCTCTTCCATAACCTGCACCAATATGATAATCAGAGAGAATTTTTATCTTGAATTTAAGCTCCATTTTATTCCCCCAGATACTCATTTAAATCTTTGTCAATATCATAAGCGTAATCCCATACAGACAGTAGGTCCGAAAGCCTATGGTAGTAGGCATCATCAATAAATATCAAGATATCTCCTTTTTCTGGACCCCCTAATTCAGAAAATGCTTGCTCTAATATTTCCCTCAGATGTCCACGGTCCAATCGTTTCAAAATATTATTCTTTTTAGATATAAAACTATCTCGTGACTCGGAAAAACTGTCATATTTATTTATATCCGTAAATAGTCCTTTCAGTTTAAATCTAACTGTTCCTGGTAAATTATTAAGTTTTAAACGAAATTCTATTATGCTTTTTAACTCCTCGATTGTGTATGCTGGAAAATCTGTAGAAAAAAGGCTGCCGTCTTCCGGTTGTTTGACAAGTTCATTTCCCGAAATTAATCTAAAAGATATCGTCGACTCATCATTTTCCTTTGCTCGTTTTTTTGCTTTTATCAACTGTTCTTCACCGATCTCGTGGGCGATGGAATAAGGAAATTTACTTTTACATAGCACTACGGCAGCCGAAATTGTGATTTTATCCTTTTTATGATTAAAAGTAGCACCTTCGATTGCCATATTTTTTAAAAATTCGTTCATCCGATTCTCGAATTCTTTTACAAATTGTTGGGTAAAATCCAGTGCCCACCGAGCAGGAATTAGCACAAAGATATCATCACCACCAAGTATAAGGGGTAAGACAGGTATGAGAGAGGAGGTATCCTTCATTTGCTTTTCCATAAGAATTTTTGTGGGTTCTGCAAGCGACTCCTTGATTACATGGTCCAGATTATCTGAGAGCTTTTCTAGCTGCTCGAAATTATTACATGAACTGAAGACCATACCCATATTGTTTATATCAGCGACGATATATGCTACATAGTTATTCTTTAAATCCAATTTTGTTACTTCTTTTGTATCATTTGGAAATTCGACTTCTTGATTTGAAGATTCTGAAACAAGTTTTGAGAACTCTAAGAGAAACATTTCTTTTATACTATTTCTCGCAACAGATTTTTTGTAACAGATCTCGCAGATATAATTCTCTCTTTCATCTTTATGCAAATTTTTATGATACTTCGCAATTCCAACACCACAGGAAGCACATATCGCCATATATGGTATTTGTTCAACTGATGTTGGGGATTTCCCGCTATGTTTTGCCTTCCTCAATTTCTCCTGTGCTTTATCTATTGCATCCATCTCATTTTCTACTTCCACCGGTTCTGCAACTGTGATTGTCCCACCCAACTCTATTCTGTAAAGTTCGGATAAGTACTCTCCAAATTCTTCTGCCGCCTCTTTCGAGTCAAAAATAATTCTAAAAGAACCCCCGCCGGATATAACGGGTGTTATCTCAACTGTATCCATCTCTTCTTTATACTTTTTAATAAGTTCACGAACAGCTTCTTTACAAAACACTTCAAGTAGAACACTTCCGCCAGCAACCTCTCGTAGTTTGGATGAGCGGAACAGTAAATCCTGTATCTTATCAGCTTCAGCAGCAAAAAAATATTTATTCATACGAATCCCTCCATTGTCTTGGTAAAAATTTTATTCCACATACATCGCACAGATCGTTCCATTTCTTTGCGTCGTATGAATAATTGCAATCGTCTCCAGTGGTAACCCAATTTTTTTCAAAATCTTCTAAATTTTTTTCTGCCATGGTCACAGCTGCATCGGCTTCTTTCTTTGGAATAGTTAAGCAAAAATGAATGGCCTTGTTTCTGTATTCAAAAAGGTCATGAGGTGATTTAATTTTAGTAATCTCTGACCAGAATTTATCGAGGATAGGTGCATCATCTGATCGATGTAATTTTATTGGATCGCCAAGTTCTTCTAACCCATAAAGTTTTAAAGAATTATCTTTTTCCTTACAATTTTTTTCCCACCTCAATGACTTTATCAAATGAATGCCATGGGAATTGACCAATTTTTTTTCAATTTTTTGTTTATTATTGGAATCGATGTCCTCACGAGTTAGAGTTTCTCCACCCTTCTCAAACACAAATTCATTATCCTTCCATAGTTTGATAATTCGTGCTCTGAACAATAATTCATTCAAACCTGCGGCCCTAAGCAACGCAGAACGATGATCTTCGCGAGATTCTATAATTCTTTTAATCTTTTCAAGTTCGTCATGAGCGTAAACTCGGAATTCCTTCTCTTTGAGGTAGAATGATTTGTCAATATCACCTTCACCTTCGAGAGATTTTATTCCATCCATTAAATTATTTTTATCTGGCCAGATATCTTTCAACATCTTAACAGCAGATGGAAATGGAGCTGATTTGGACTGGTTTGTATTGATTTTTTTATTAAACTCAATCCAAGCCTCCTTAAAGTCCCCATCATCCCATAATATATAGAAATTTAGCCAATTGATCAGTTTTTCAATGCTTTTTACTTCCTCCTCATCTAAAAAATTACTTGCAACAGGTTTTATATCATTAACAAGATCCCTTGCCGCACGAAATGAACATTTTTCATATAACTGCTTGACATTGTCCCACTCACGAAGTTTAAACAGTTCAAGCGGGTTCTTGAGTTCACCGATCTTACAAGTGTAACCGTAAGGTTTTCCATATTCTTGATTATAAGTATCGTAATCGACATAGGTAACAATGGAGTTCGTATAGCTAGCGAAGAGGTATGCCCCAGAAACCATGCTCTTTTTGGCACCAGTAATATCAATAATCACTTCTTTGCCTTGATTGATTCGGGGGAGAACATGCCTTTTTAAAAATTTGAAAACTTCATTGGGGGAGTCTTCGACTATCAGTTCATATTCTTCCGGCAGTATTTTTGGAACGTTATCGATCAGGTTTTTATTTTTCAATTTCTTTAATAGTTCCTTGTATTTTTCTCCCTTAGCATTACCCTTATGAATACCATAGAATCTATTCAAGATAAGGACTAAATATTCAGGTTTATACGCACAGATTGAGATCAATAGCGGTTCCCAAGAATAACCAACCGATTGGACCAGAACATCAGTTTTTTTGCCCTTATCCTGTATTCTCTTTTCTTCTTTTAAAAAATTAATTTCTTTTATCAAAAGTTTATCTATATACTTTTCCGGACACCAATTTTCCATCCAGTACCGTTCAGACAAGCTTTTTAGGTCTTTTTCATTCATTATCCTAGTTTCCATTGATTTATAATCTCCTGAAGATTGTAGTAAGTGAGTATAATCTTAAAATTTAGGCCATTCTTTGTTTCATCAATTGAACAATCCGATAGATTCTGTAATAATTCGATACTGAGATATGTTTCACATTCAAAAGTCACGGTTTCCATGATATTGCCCTCAATACCTATTAACATACATGATGAACATAAATTTCATACGACGTGCCAAATAAGTCTTTGACAATAATTAGTGAATTAAACATATATTTAATACTTCCTAATCATTAATAATTCATGTCTATCTTCGGATAAATGATAATGAAAAAATACACGTAAGGGGTGAAAAGGATCAGTGAAACTTGCTAAATACCGGTTTGTCATCAGGCCAAAAAGAGAGCTTATCCTCCCGACATACAAAGGCTCCACCTTCAGGGGTGGGTTTGGGCATGCCTTCAAGAATGCGATGTGTAATGCTAGAACGGGGAATTGTTTAGAATGCAAGGATCGGTACGGATGCGTATACTACTATGTATTTGAGACGGCCAATCCTTCAAAGGCCGGTGGAAATTTAAAGAACATGCAAATCCCACACCCTTTCGTAATTGAACCCTCGTTAGACAAGAGTGAACACTTCGGATTGGATGACGAACTCTCTTTCAACCTTATCCTGATTGGTAAAGCAATTGATTACATCCCGTATTTTGTTCTGGCCTTTGAAGAGCTGGGGAGAATGGGTATAGGCAAAAACAAAGGTAAATACAGGCTTGAAGAAGTTTTTAGCCTCAATGGAAATGAAGAGATGCTTATATACGATAGTAAATCCCACATCAAAGAAGGGTATGAAGCCCTTGATTCAAATGA
>JAXHVA010000101.1:0-1998 GCA_034189035.1 Thermodesulfobacteriota bacterium | reverse complement strand
GCAAAAACAAAGGTAAATACAGGCTTGAAGAAGTTTTTAGCCTCAATGGAAATGAAGAGATGCTTATATACGATAGTAAATCCCACATCAAAGAAGGGTATGAAGCCCTTGATTCAAATGAGGTATTTCTTGAATTCCAAAAATTTGACTGCTCAAAAGTAACCCTCCAATTTATCGCCCCCACCAGAATCAAATATGATGGAAGACTGACAAAGGAGATAGACTTTGAGATCTTTGTGAGAAATTTATTACGGAGGCTGTCATGGCTTTCCGAGATTCATTGTGATGAGAAGTGGGATATGGATTGGAAGGGGATTATCAACCGGTCAAAAAAGAGGGTTGAAACCGTCAATTCGGATCTGAGATGGTATGATTGGGAACGTTACTCGGGGAGACAGGATACAAAGCTTAAGATGGGCGGTTTTATGGGGGAGATAACCTTTGAAGGTGATCTGGCCGAGTTTCTGCCTTTCATCAAACTGGGTGAGTATCTGCATATCGGTAAAGGAACTGTCTATGGCTTGGGGAGGTATGAGATAACCGGAAAATTAGAGCAGGGATGAGCATATGCTATGGGAAGAAGTGTGCAGTTATCAAAATCTCCTGTCGGCCTGGAATAAGGTTAATAAAAACAAAGGTGGGCCCGGGGTAGATCGTATAACTCTTGAAGAGTTTGAGCAAAACCTTGAGGAGAATTTAAACATACTTCAAAAACAGCTTGAGAAAGGTGATTATAGTCCCCTTCCTGTACTGAGGATTTATATTGATAAAGACGATAAAAGCAAGAGATCGATCGGGATTCCTGCGGTAAGGGACAGGATAGTGCAGCAGTCTTTACTTTCGGTTCTCTCGCCAATATTTGAAGAAGAATTTTTAGATGTTAGCTTTGCATATCGTCCTGGAAGATCTGCCTTGGATGCCATAAATAGAATTGAGGACTTGATCAAAGAAGGGTTCGTCTGGGTTCTTGATGGGGATATTGAGAAGTTCTTTGATTCGATAGATCATGAACTACTCCTTGACCTTGTTTCCGAAAAGATCTCTGAAGATAAGATTTTGAATTTGATAGAAGAGTTTCTCAGTACCGAAATATTTGAAAAAATGGCTATACACATAGAATATCCGGGTATAACACAGGGTAGTGCGATATCGCCTCTTTTGGCGAATATATATCTAAACCGGTTTGATAAAGAATTGACTTCAAAAGGGTATCATCTAATAAGATATGCAGACGACTTTGTTATATTGGAAGATTCACAGGAGAAGATTGGTAGGGCTTTGGCTGATACTGCTGCTATTTTGAGGGGACTGAAACTTAAGCTAAGTGAGAAGAAGACAAGACTGGTTAATGCCAGAGAAGGTTTCGTCTTTTTGGGATACTATATTGATGCCAATGGTAAAGGACCAAGTAAAGGAGCTATCATTGCAATTAGCTCCAATTTACAAGATATTTTAAATTCAGGAAAAAACAGGGACGTTTATGAGAATATAGAAGACTTGAAAGATGCTATAACAGGATGGAGTGGCTATTTTCATACCTGTAGAGGAATAAAACCGGAAAATCCACTTGTTTTAATTGCCCTGATAGAGGTAAGCTTGGAAATTGGTGATGAGGAGAACGCCAGGGAACTTCTTGGTAAACGAAAAGATTTTAACATTGATCATGCCGATATTTGGTATCGTTTAGGGCATATGGCACAACGTTTGGGTTTAAGAGAAGAAGCTCTGGGTGATTTTTCCAAGGCATTGACCCTCACTTCAGACCATTTCCAGGCAAAAGAAGCTCTTAAAAAGTTAGAACTGGTGGATGGGAATATCTATTCTACTATCGAAAGACTGAGGAAACTCATCCACTTCTGTCCTGATTTTTCCAAACCTTACAAGGAACTGGCTTTTTGCTATGAAAAACTTGGTGAATACGGCCTTGCCCAGGAACCATACCAAAAGGCACTTGAAATGGAAATGAAAGTAAAATCGGAAGATGAATCAGCACCCATG
>JAXHVA010000100.1:0-14749 GCA_034189035.1 Thermodesulfobacteriota bacterium | reverse complement strand
TTCCGCCGATTGGTGCAAGGGTTTTTGAAGAAACATGCAAAATTGCTTGCACTTTCGGCCAACCTATTAACACATATAAATAAATATATCAACTCATTAACGCTTATTCAGCAGGCCTTAATTAGGGATTTATTGATAGGGATTCGTCATTCAGAATCATTATACAAACTTTTGGCAGGTTAGTAGATATTGAGTCCCCCAATTAGGGATTATGGGGGACTCAATGTATTTTTAATCCTTACATTACATCCGATATTGGATGATTTCTAAGTAATTGTTATTATCCTAACTGTTCTTGAAGAATCGCCTTTTTGGTGGGGTCTCTTCTCCACTAAGTTTAGCAAGCTCCCTCAATAACTCCTCTTGCTTTTTACTCAATTTGGTCGGAGTCTTTACGATGACCTGGACAATCTGACTCCCCCTGGGACCTCCCCTGAAATTATAGGTGCCTTCTCCTTTTAAACGGAAAATATGTCCAGATTGCGTTCCTTTTGGGACTTGTATTTTTTTTGTACCATTTAATGTCGGGACATCTATTTCAGCTCCTAATGCCGCCTGTGTAAAAGATATAGGGATTTGGCATATAACATCATTACCTTGCCTCTCAAAAAAAGGGTGATCTTCTACATGCAAAACAACATAGAGATCCCCTGAAATACCTCCTTTTAAACCTGCTTCACCCTCTCCTCTGAGCCTTAAACGGGATCCGCTTTCAACTCCTCCTGGGATCTTTACCGATACTTTTTTCTTCTTCTTTACCTTTCCAGTACCATCACACTCTTTACAAGGATTGGCAATAATCTTTCCCTCACCATTACAGTGGTGGCATGTCGTACTTATCGTAAAAAACCCTTGTGAACGGATTACCTGACCTTTTCCTTCACAACTAGGACAATTCACAGGATATGTTCCTGGCTGTGAGCCATTTCCCTCACATGTATCGCACTGAACAGGTTTAAAGATCTCTATCTCGGTTTCTTTACCAAAGGCTGCTTCCTCAAATGATAGGTTGAGATCATAACGCAAATCCGAGCCTCTTCTGACAGTAGATCTTCTTCGCGTTGTCCCGAAACCGAAAAAGTCTTCAAATATATCTCCAAATGTTGAGAATATATCTTCAAAGCCAGAGAAACCCCTAAATCCTGCTCCTCTTAACCCTTCATGGCCATACTGGTCATAAAGCCGCCTTTTTTGTGGATCTCTTAAAACCTCGTAAGCCTCTGCTGTTTCCTTAAATTTCTCTTCTGCTTCTTTGTCTTCAGGATTTCTGTCTGGATGGTACTTCATTGCAAGTTTTCTATATTTCTTCTTCAATTCATCATCACTTGCATCTCTTTTTACCCCCAGGATTTGATAGTAATCTCGTTTTTCCATTTATGCTACCTTCTGCTTTAAAATCTCTATGAAATGTACGAAAAATGCAATAATGTCTATCCATAAATTGACCTTTTCCCCCTATTTCAGTGTCAGGCTCAGATTTTAATCCTTCTCCCTTCATTGACTTTAAAGAAAATTGCTCTATTCATGGATAGACACTCACTATTCTCTCTACCTCTTTAACTTAATTCGATAATGATCTTTTAGTAACCCTATCTATAAAATCACTTATCTACTATTCGCAATCCCTTTACAAAATGAGATAATCAAAGAAGAATACAGAAAAACTATTTTTCTGTTTCTGCTTCTGTTTGTACCTCTTCTTGTGTGGTATTACTTTTATCTGTATGGTTATCCAATGAAAGGGGCTTTTCCCTTCTGATAACTTTACCAGCAGCGATTTCTCTTAGGGCCAGAATGATCTCTTTGTTCTCTGGTGCATTCACAAGGGGTTTTGAACCCTTTAATAGCTGTCTAACCCTCTTAGTTGCCAGATGAATAAGGAGAAAACGATTTTCTTCTTGCTTCAGACAGTCTTCAACGGTTACTCTAGCCATATTCCTCCTTTTTATTGTCACTCCTAAAATAGATAAAATGATTATTGACTTCCTTGCGGAAAAAAAAACGGCTACAGCAGAGGTAATTACAGTATACCCCTGCAAAATCACATCTTTTCTCTTACTTAACTCTCACTCCAATGATATAGATAAACTGAACGCGTAGCAATGTTGCCGCTTCTATTGAGTTAAGTTAATAATCATTATAGAAAAAAAATATATTCGGTCTATGAAAATCAGGTTTTTGATTTTCATAGACCGAATATAATATCATCTATACCTTTTGGTATTTTTTCCAAGAATTGTGCATCAACGCTGTATAGAGTTGGTAAAGAACCCACCCCAGCATAAACGATGTTCTTGTCAGCCGACCTTTCTCCGATATAAAGAGAGTCGATCTTTTTCTCTTTTTTATCCCATAAAGCGATCTCTATATTTGGTCTATTGAAAACGTTGATAAGTGGCTTCTTGCCGTTTTCAGCGATTATCTCTTTGAACCTAAGGAGCCTGATATCCCACAGAAGTGAAATAACAAATGAATTATCAAGGTTTTTTTTCTTTGGTTCAATAGCCATCCAATCCCCATTATGCGATGTTAATGTGATTATCTTATCAGGATACTTGATCTGAATCTTTGCTACCGCTTCTGTATCAAAAGAAAGAAGTTTCCTATCTCTTAAATTATAAGATGTCTTGTTGAGATCGTCAAGGGTTTGGAATTGTAATTGATAGATGATATTTCCATTCCCAGCCCTTGCAAGTAGGTCTTTTCCATAATCCCCTTGTGTAATTATAGCCAGTTGTAAGGGGGGGGTTTTGTTTTTTTGTGATATACTGATCTTAAGCAGGGGGCTTTTAAAATTATATCTTTCCGTCAAATCAGAACCATTTCCAAGAAACCCTATAGCCTCTATATCTGATAGTGCTTCGAGGAGATCATTGACCTCAAAATCATCTGCCTTTGCCTTTATGGGGCGTATTATGTTCCAATGGCCATCCACCTCTTTTCTTAGTACTGTTTCCTCATTAGAAAAGAGAAGCTCAATCCTCTCTATCTCTTCCTTTTTAAAATCTAATACTGTCTTATCCATGAGGTCGAATAGAGAATTTGGGTAGCCTTTATAAGAGTCCTCTGAAATCAAAAAGACATTCTCCGCATCTCCAAGTTTTGCATACGTATTACCACTCGTTTCTTTTTTATTTCCCAAAAGGAGTGACAGAGCAATATCTCTTTGATCTGTAAAGAAAGTGATCTCCTTATTCGTGTGAGCAAGACCGTATTTGTTTAAATCATCAGCACGTTCTTCGATAAACTCCTCCACTTTCGAATTCACAAGTCCCTCTAACAAACCCCCAATACGTCTTCCATCTGCCTTTGCCTCTATAGGATCTATGATTCTCCAATTCCCTTTCTCATCAAGCGCTAATTCTGCCTTCCCATCGTTATACTTCAAACAAAGCCTTTTAATATCTTCTCGTTTGAATTTCAGGGTCCTTTTGTCCCTGTAATAGTAGAGGTCATTATCCAAAATATCTTTGATTCTTGTATCAAGAAGCATGATCAAAGGTGAGTTTTCTTTCTTGAGGTAAACATAGGTGCCTGTAGGGTTTTTATCCCCTAATATTACTCTCTTGCTTTGGGGGCTCTCCTTCTCTTTTAGGGTGATTTCCAATGAAGGCGAGTGAAGACCGTATTTATTAAGATTATCTGCATCTTCATCGATTATTCGTTCAAACTCGACATTTTTAAGAATCATCAATATCTCTTCAATCGATTCATTGTCGCCATTTCCTACTATTGGTTCATTTATTGTCCATTTTCCTTTTTCCTTGTTAATTCGTATGGTTCCTTTTTTTGTCTTAAACTGAAGCTCCTCTAGATTTTGGGGCGTAAAGAGAAATACTTTCTTTTCCTCCTCTTTTGCAACTTTCCTTTTTTGTCCCTCTTTCACCTCATAGATGTAGAAATATATACCAAGAAGGAGTAATATGAGTCCTGGTACAATCAGTTTCTTCATGTTCAATTTCTCCGTCTCTTGAGAATCATAACGATTACACCCAAACTCAAAATCAAAACAGGTATAATAACTACCGGCACATAAAAGATAACCCTTCCCATGGTCTTTGACAGGATAACCGGAAGGTAATCAGGATCTTTGGCTCGTATAGAGATTAAATCCTCATCCTCGGCCAGCCAATTGATCGTATTCAAAAAGATATCCTTATTGCCCAACACATTGATATAGCTGTTGTTAGCAAAGTCGGAATCTCCAAATACCACCATCCTTGATACCGTTTTATCTTTATTTTTATTCACGTCTTTTATTGTAACCACAGCTGCTATTATCAATGGTCCCTTATTGTCTTTTTCCTTTTCAAAGAAGGCCTTACCCTGATCAAGCTTTTCCTTATCTGTCTCTCCCCAGGTTCCCTCGTTTGTCTTTATCAGGGGCTCTACTCTAATACCTTCTTTAACCTTTTTGATGATTTGAATAGATCGTGCCAAAGGGAAGAGAGTGTTAATATTGAAGTCTTTCGTGATTCTGTGATATTCATAGTCGGACACTATCGGCATGAGATAGTTTCCACCGAAAAGCTGACTCAATTCATCTATAACAATATCCTCATTGAATCTTATATTATACTGCTCCATAAAAATTGCTAATCCTGGAACAAAAAACGGGTCGATCATAATCAAAAGATTGGCCCCTCTTTGTATATAGGCCTTGATTGCCTTTAACTCATTTTCAAGGAGTTCTTTCTGGGGACCGCTTATAATAAAGACTGAGGCATCTTTCGGAATATCTTTGGTATTTAAAAGGCTCAATTCCTTGACTTCGTAATTCTGTCCCTGCAATACCTTTTTCGTCTCACCATATCCATCCTTATATGCGAGTCTTTTAATGTCGTTCTCTCCATGACCTTTAAGAAAGTAAAGCACCTTCTTTTTATCCCGTATGACTTTAAGCAAAGCATTGGTAATCTTCTCTTCATTTCCCCAGGAAACCCTGCTCTCGTTCTTTCCGCTTTTAAGGATGATAGCGCCATAATCAATGATTCCATAGTCCTTTGCCAATGCAGGGTTTCTGTCAGGATCCACGAAACGATACTTGAAATTGTTGTTTCTATATCGATACAGTTTAAGAAGCCCTTCTGCTTTTTTCCAATCAGCGGAATTTTCCTGGTAAAAAGCAATGGCACTGACCTCTGATTTGACAGAATTGAGGACTTTTAGCGTCTCGTCTGAAAGGGTATGCCTCTTTTTCTGTGTCAGGTCAAACCTGAAATGATGCCTCATCGATATTGTCCCAATAAGGACAACGATGCCAAAGACAATCAAAATCATTACTAACGCATTCGTTCCATATCGGGCAGATCGATTCAATGAGAAATATTTTCTATGCATTCTTAACTTCTCCATTTTTTAGATTCTAATGATTTCTCGGTTAAGAAGAGAAAGAAAAAAGAGAAGAGGAGGTAGAAGAGTATATCATGGGTATTTATGACTCCCTTTGCAAATTCCTGATAATGTTCTAATATAGAGATCTGAATAAGGATCTCTGAGAGAATTGGCCCTGAATAATCAGCCCCCCATCGAATAATCCAGAAGAGCAACAAGACCCCAAAGGTCACCACTGCAGCGATAATCTGATTTTCTGTCAGGGTTGAAGCGAGTATGCCCACTGAGATAAAGGATGCCCCGAGGAGGATAATCCCCAGATAGCCGGATATCACAGGTCCTAACTCTGGGTTGCCTATAGAAAAAACGATTACTTGATAAAAAATGGTAGGGATTAACATCACAATGAAGGTGATGAAACATGCCACAAATTTCCCTAATATAATCTCCATATCCCTTAGGGGAAACGTCAGGAGTAGTTCGAACGAACCGGATTTTTTTTCTTCAGCAAACAATCTCATTGTCAAAAATGGCATTATGAATAGTACTATGATGCTGAGCGTTGAAATAGTAGGGGTAACCACTCCATCCGTAATATTCAAACCTGTCTGTAAGTAGGTATTATTAATCGATCGGGCACATATAATGCTAAAAAAAGCAAAGATACTCGAAAAAAAATAGCCGGAGATTATAGAGAATACGAATATCACGATATATGCGATTGGGGACATAAAATATGATTTCAGTTCTTTTTTAAGGATTGCATATGTATTCTTCATCTTTTATGCCCTTTCTTTTGTAACCAATTTTAAAAATATGTCCTCTAAAGTCATATCCATGGTACGCATCTGAGTAAGTATCCAGCCATTCTTTGATATCGTCGTAAAGATATCCTTGCGTAAATCTCGGGCCATCGTAGAGTCAACGAAATAAGTGAATGCCCCTTCGTATAGAGGGTCCTTCTTCTCAATATTTACAACACCATCGATTCCTTTTAGTTCTTGCACTACATCCTCAGGAGGCCCTTCAATTTCTAAAAGAATCTTTGAAGCCTTTTTAAAGCTCGTAGCCAGGTTATCCGGTGTATCTATAGCAACTAGCTTTCCCTCATTGATTATAATCACTCTTTGGCAGGTCATACTTACCTCTGGGAGGATATGGGTGCTGAGTATAATCGTTCTTTTCCCTGCGAGGCTCTTAATAAGGCCTCTTATCTCTTTTATCTGCCTAGGATCGAGGCCAATAGTAGGTTCATCTAAGATAAGGACATCAGGGTCATTGATGAGGGCATGGGCAATACCAATCCTCTGTCTGTACCCCTTTGATAGCTTCCCAATAAGTTTACGAGAAACATCCGATATTCCACACTCATCCATGACCTTTTCTATACTTCTCTTTCTTTCTCTTCTATTAACGCCTTTTATTTCAGCCACGAAGCTTAGATACGCTGAAGTTGACATGTCATTGTATAAGGGGACATTTTCAGGTTGGTATCCTACTCTTTTTCTCACTTCAAGAGAATCTTTAAATACATCGAAGCCTGCCACTTCTGCCTTCCCTTTTGAAGCTGGCATAAAGCAACTCAATATCCTCATCGTTGTGGTCTTGCCAGCTCCATTAGGGCCTAAAAACCCAAGGACCTCTCCCTTTTGAACAGTAAAAGTCAATCCTTTAATTGCAGGAGTTCGTCCGTAGTATTTTGTTAGGTTTTCGACGAGTATCATTGGATCTATCCTTCTATTTTTTAAACTGGTTTTTTTCTCTTTAATTGCCGAAAGGTGCCACTTTTACCTAGGAATCAACCCTGAGGATCGAAACCCAAAGAGGCTCCAACGTTTCAGACCTTTATTGATATGAGAATAATATTGCTCAATACTAAAATGGACATCTGGCAAGAAAGGTTGATAAAATGAATTGAGCTTCCTGATGAATAAAGAGTTTTAGAAGAGTATTCCAACCTTTAAGCTAAAAATCGAAATTTTCGTATATTCAACATCTGCTGTTATATTCAATACAGATAATCTAAAGGAGGTCCCTGCAAAGAACCTTACCAGAGTTATGTCCTCTTTGTCTAGATTTAAACCCGCTGGGAGACTTTTGGGCTTGCTGTTGATCCAGACCGCTCCTACACCACCAAACGGGGTCATATTCAAAAACCATTTACTGATTGAGAAGTCAAATCCATATGTATCGAGATTCAATTGATCTACACCTAAGAGGCTGGTATACATCCCCCTTAGGGCAACCGCAGCAGAAGTCATCGATCCCTCTGCTATTGCATACTTCAATTCTGCCCCTATAATCGATATATTTGAATCATAGACCTTACTATAGATAAGCCCTATATCCATCTTGGAAGGGAGTCCTTTTTTTATGTATATCTTGGGTATGGGTATCAAACCGGGCATATCTGAATCTTCTGTAGCGCTCTGCCAAAAATCCGAATCCTCATTGATATCAGCTGCTGAAACCTCAAGACCAACATCAAATCCGAATATTCCGATCGGCTCAGCAGGTCCAAATCCCTTATAACTCAAAGAAGTGCCCAGTTCCTGACTGAATCTTTCAAAATGTGATTGCGTCATATCGATTTGAAAATCGATATCATCAGCCGAAGCTCGTGATGACATAAAAACAACAACAAGGATACAAAACAACTGTGAAATGATATGCATCACAATCCCATTTCCTAAATATATCATCTAAAATTCTAAATTATAAAGGCAATTTTAACAAATTTCAAGCATAAAATTACCACCGAGTATAATGACCAAATACAATTCATACTCTGGGTATTGATTGATATCATAAGTAATAGTAATTGTGGGAATGATGGATAACTCTTCTTGAGTTATCCATCATTTCTACAATTAAAGAGAGGCGAGGTCCTGGCAAAAAATGTATACTTATTTTTTAACCATTTAATAATACTCAGTAATTTCCGGTTAAAAGATTGCATATATGCATCAAAAAAGGTTTAATGACTAATTAATTCAAAGAGTTACAAACCATGCCGAAAACATATTGTCATTATGAACAAAAAACATACACTGCTTTTTTATCAGTTCATTCAACCTGCTTATGAGGCTATGATCGAAATGCCCCTACTCAAAAGCAAAAGGGAACAGGCCTTTACAGATGACCTTCGAAGATGAACTCAAATCGTTGGTATTCTTCCACCTTGAAAAACACACGGCAGCACAACACCTCCTTCAAGTCCTCGAAGAAGATGATTTTGCCCGTGACAATATTGCTCCGAAAGAAGGCATAAAAAAGAGCAGCTTTACAGAGGCCATTAATACCCGAGGTCTTGAGCAGTTCGCCTATGTATTCCAGAAACTTCAGGATCAAACTTGCAAAACCTTGGGAGGTAACTTCCTTGACTGGATCACTAAATACAATTGGCAAAGACCTAATGAAGGTATCAATATGCAAACCCTTATACAAAAACTTTATAAAAGGCTCAAAAACTATAAAAACTCTCTCCCTGTGGTTATAGAAAAAAATAGCCGCTTAATTTTTTGTCAGAACCTTTTTTTGACATGTATTTGGTTGATAAAATAGAGAAGTTTATACTCAATGTTGCTTTTCTTTAATCTTTTGTGTAGAGTATCTTTAAAAATCAAATAATACTATACTATAAACTTTTAAAAAATATAACCAGACTTTGCGAAAAATAATTAACTCTAAATAAGAAGGGATATCTGCTGATGACAAAGATCGCCATAAAATGCCCTCACTGTCAAAATGATTTTAGAGTATACAGGTCCCCGTTTTTAACAGTGGATATCATAATAGAATTAAAACAGGGGATTGTCTTGATTAAAAGAAAGTATCCGCCCATTGCATGGGCCTTACCGGGAGGATTTGTTGACTATGGCGAGTCATTAGAAGACGCAGCTATCAGAGAGGCAAAAGAGGAGACTTCTCTCGATGTCGAATTAAAGAGTCAGTTCCATACATATTCAGATCCTCAAAGAGATTTGAGAAGTCACAACGTTACAACTGTTTATATCGCTTTTGCGAAAGGCAAGCCAAAGGCCGATGATGACGCAAAAGAGATCGGTATATTCACATATAACACATTACCAAAGTATTTGGCCTTTGACCATAAACAGATATTGAAGGACTATTTTCAGCTGAGGAGGGGTGTTGCTCTATGATGAATGAGGTTATGAGTTCTGTGTTTTACCCAAAGAAAGTAGCTGTAATCGGTGTTTCTGAGGCGAGAGATAACATGGGGAAGCATATTGTCCAGAACCTTTTGGACCATTACTTTCAGGGGGAGGTCTTCCCTGTAGGGCCGAAAGGTGGAAGAGTATTTGGCTTAGACATATATCCAAACGTGCTTGATATCCCAAGTGGAATAGACTTTGCCGCAATAATCACCCCTGCCCAAACAGTGCCGGAGTTGATAGGGCACTGTGGCAGGAAAGGCGCAAAGGTTATCTATATTGCTACAGGTGGATTTAGTGAGTTTAGAAAAGAAAATATTGACCTTGAGACTCAGATTTTAGACCAGGCAAGGAAGTATAATGTTCGATTGATCGGCCCGAACTGTATTGGAGTAATCAATAGTGAGACAGGACTTTGCCTGTCCTTTTCTCCCCTTCCGCAATTAAAGATCGGAAATGTATCGCTCTTATCCCAAAGTGGTGGTGTAGCCAATAGCTATCTCATGCATCTGTTTGCAGAAAATATTGGGATAAACAAATGGGTCAGTATGGGCAATAAACTCGACCTTGAAGAAACGGATTTTTTACCCTATTTGATAGAGGACCCATGGACCCATGTGATCTGTATCCACTCAGAGGGATTGAAAAAGGGAAAAAGACTTTTGGAACTCGCACGATCATCTTTTAAACCGATCATACTGCATAAAGTCAACAGGTTCGAGGTTACTGCACAAGTTGCTGATTCTCATACTGCAGCAGTAGCGAATGATAACCGGGTGGTTGATGCACTATATAGACAGGGACCGATTATTAGAGCAGGGACT
This sequence comes from Thermodesulfobacteriota bacterium, assembly GCA_034189035.1. Classification (GTDB taxonomy): domain Bacteria; phylum Desulfobacterota; class UBA8473; order UBA8473; family UBA8473; genus JAUXFK01. Next base: position 4,416 of record JAXHVA010000100.1, on the reverse strand, counting down.
ATCCACGAGGCAGTGAGTTATGCAAAGGCGTTCTTATTACCAAGACTTAACGGAAACCGATTATCAGTAATCTCTCGATCAGGGGGGCACAGTGTAATTGCAACGGATTTTTGCACAGAATATGGCTTTGAAATGCCTCCATTTGATTTTGATTATCTAAAGAGTGTAGAGGATCTCTTCAGAGCCAAGATTGTAAAGACTTCCAATCCTCTCGATCTGGGTGACTTATGGAACTTTGAGGCCTACCGATTTGTCCTGGAAAATGCCATAAAACAGGACCAGTTTGATGGAATGCTCTTTATCTTTGCATACAATATACTCCAGCAACATGACCTCATATTCAATATGGCGACATTTCTATCTAAGTTGACGAAACGCTATGACAAACCCATTGCTTTTGTTCTTCAAGGATGGAAGAAAAGGATCGATAGGATAAAAGACAGTGTTTCTTTCCCTATATTTTCCGAAATAGACGAAGCTGTGAAGACTCTCTCTGTTTCTCTGGACTTTCATCGGAAAAAGGGAACGATATCAAAGCCCCTTCACCTCAGAAGGGTCCAGAAGATATTTTAAGACCTCAATTGAATAACAGAAAATTATGTTTATCTTGATTATTTAGCATTTGAAGCGGAAGAAAAACCAGCAAAGGTGGATCTCAAGGACAGGGAACTATTGAGAAAATTAGAGGAAATCGATAAGCTCAGTGATCAATATAAGGGGACAATCAAAGAGATACTGGATACTTTTATCTTGAAAAACAAATTCCAGAATTTAGCTACAGGCTAAAATATTTACTGGAAACGTCTTTTTTAGGAAGAGGGGCCCTACTCATGGACAAAATAGCTTTAAAGAAGCATGATATCAACTTAATAAATTGACGGAGTTCACCGAACAGGAACTGGAAGCTATCGTTAATTTTATTGATTTTATGAGGCACAAGAAACAACTTGAGGATAAAAAATCATTAAACTAGAACGAATTCTGAAGGGTTATGATGTCGATCTTTTTGATCTGAAAAAATTCAGGGAAGAGACATGGAGGCACGTGAACGAGGAGTTTGTTGACGGCTGATTACGTCACTGATACTCAAGCCCTGATTAAATTTATGATGGGCAAAAGGGTTATTAAACAAAGAATGTCACCAAGCGTTTTTAGTCGCTGACAGGGGTGAAAAATCATTATTATTCCTGCCGTAGTTTTAATGGAGGTCCTTTATCTTTTTGAAAAAAACAGGATAATAACTGACCTGATTCAAACGAAGGAGCTTTTGAAGGGCAGAAATTATCAATTTGAACCTTTGAGTCTTGAGATATTGAAAACTGCTTCTGAAATAGATGATATTCCTGAATTACAAGATCGGCTTATTAAGGGCAACTACGAGATATCTTAATATCCCTCTCATCACAAATGACCCAGTTATCATAAAATCCAGGTTTGCTGAGATCTTGAGGGGCGTATGAATAAAAAAGACCGCTTTGCCTTACCGCTCTATTTACCCTCGACCACCCTCATGCTACAGGCTTTCTCCGGTGGTTTCAAAAACCCCGGTCGTTCCACTCGGTACATCCGATAATGACTTCATTTATAAGACGTGGCCATCCAGCTCCCCTCTCTCTCACTTTTACATAATAGACATTATGTAAAATTCTCCCAATGCTTCGTCCCCATAAGCCACCTCCGGCAGACCTCAGCATTCCCTTCAGCCCCAATGGGACTCAACGCTTACCTCCTCTAAAAAACAAAGGCGGTTAAAGATAAAACCTCAACCGCTTTGATATTACTTGCTTTCAGAAGTTATTTAAATTTACTTATGCCCGTTATATATTACATCATCTCAAGGATGCACCACCGATGGTGACATAAAAAAAATTATCAGACTACCAAAAAAGAAACCTCCTGTTAAGAAGGAGGTTTCTATGAGTAAAGAAGAGTATAGAAGGCTTAAAGAGTTTCGTTAATTAAAAGAAAGGGATTCGTGGATCCAAGGAGCATCTCATAGTTGGTATTGATGTGGCAAAGGAGAGTCAAAGGCATTTTTTAGCACTGCTACAGGGGAGACACTTTTAAGGCGATTGTCCTTTGCAAACAGCCGGGAGGGATTTGAAAAGCTTCTTTTTCAAGCAGAGGCGTTCAAAGTACAAGGAGGATTTACGAAGGTGGTATTTAGGCTAGAGCCCACTGTCAAATTTCTTAAGCCATTAGGAGAGTATTTAATCAGTGGAAGTCATCATGTAGTTTTGGTTTCCGGAGTATCAGTGAAGCGGAATCGAGAGCTTTTAGACGGGCGGTGGGATAAGCATGATATGAAAGATTCAGCCAATGTTGCGGATCTGATTTCCCAGGGAAAATGTCTGTACTATGATCATCCGCGTCCTGCGTTGCGGGAGTTGCGGAATCTTTTGTCACTGAAGCGTCGATTCAAGAAGCAGGAACAGGGGTATAAGGCACGTATTCGCAATCATCTTTTGGCACAATACTTTCCAGAGTTTGATCGATATTATGGGAGAGCTGAGAGTTTAGCAATCGTGAGGTGGTGTTAGAATCCGGAAGAGATTGCAGATATGGGATACGATCAGTTTGAACGGGTTAGTAGCAACTCCCAACAGAGGCGTTTACAAATGATCTTTAAGAAGGCAAGAGAGTCTATTGGTTGTGAAGGTGCAAAAGCCATGTCATTTGAGGCGAAGATGATAGCGGAAGGGCTAATTCATATACAAGAGAGCATCCGAGCCACTGAAGCAAAGATTAAAACGGTTATATATTCAGTATCCCTGGCTTTGGACCTAATGTTTCCTCCAAGGTTCTTGGCGCTATTGGTAATCCGTTTTGTTTTAATAATGGTCGGCAGGTTCTCAAGATGGCCGGATTCGATCTCAGTGCTGATCGGAGTGGGGAAAAATCAGATGTTTCTCCGGTTATTTCCAAGAAAGTGAAAGCGGATATTCGTTATGCCTTATATCAAGCGGCACTGATTGCCTCTATCAAAAATCATAATTTTATCCTCTATTACACCAGCAAGCTAAAAGGAAGGGAAAGAGAGAAGGGCATTAAGACCAAGATGTGGGTTAAACTGGCTGCCAAGCTTCTTATCATTGTGTGGACACTCATGAAGAAGGAACCATTTAATCCTGATTATTTAAAAAGATAGACTAATACTACTTTCGGCGAGAGCGCCCTCTTATGACCATGGAGGCCGTTTTTTGGACCTCGTGGGGGACAATACCTGGGCTTCTCATTGAATCACGCAACCTGGATAAAGGATGATTGATGACCCTGCTTGAGCAAGGTAAATCGTATACTGATAACGATTAGGTGCGGGTTCGTTTAGAGGTGAAATATTCGCCGAAACAATTGAAAAAGTCTTCCAAAGGCTGAGTGGATACGTATGTCCAAAAACTATGAATTTCTATCTATCTGAATTCATTGCGATTTATTAAAGCTCATTTTTCTATTGACAGGAAGGAGGAATATAGGATGCCCCTCCATTAGTCCCGTTCTCCTGCTCATCTTCGGAAACTTAGAAATTTAAGGGCGTCCCGCTCTCCCTCTACAGTCGATGAGTTTCGCTGCCTGCAAGAGCTCGTTGTCCAGATCTAATTAATCCGAGAAAAGTTGCTCAAACATATTCAATTGCCTTTCGATTTTTTTATAGACATTTCAACTATTTATAACATTAATACCCCTATAAAACAACCAGTTCCAGACAATTTTCTTCAATTTTCAAAGAACAAACTGAACATTTATGCGCCTTTCAAAGCACATTTTTCAGGGCGGACTAATTAAGAAAGCCCCGCTCTCCGCTTTGCCTCGTGGATATTATTCCATTCTTCTTCATATTCATCGGCAGGGAATAACTTTTCAAAAAAACTATCAACCTCTCTTAAAGACCACTTATCGGCAGCGCCTTCTTCCACTTTAAACCTTTGCATTTGTTTTATGCCTTGCCCCCTCACAATGTGATGGTATATCTCGTGCATCAAAATCCGTGATATTAGATAGCTTAAATACATTCGACTATTTTTTGCCAAATCAGGCATACTGGACAACGATTCTAAGTAAATTTCAATATTTGCTGAATTAGAGCCAGGTATTGGGGCATAACGCCCAAGTGCCTTGGTTTTTTTATCCTGATGATAGTCTTTATCAAGAAGTATAATAGAACGAATACCAACAAGATAGCTATTTTTGATATGCGGAATGATTTCTTCAAGTATCGAGACAGCAGGGATCCAAGATGACGTAATTCTTTTATCATTGATCTTCATCGTTATTCCTTACCTTTAATAATTTTGCGTAACATTCCAGAAAAATTTTTTCTTTTATCTCCTCGTTTAGTTTTTCTACTTGTCGGTTATAAAAAACTGATCCAATGTCATATTTGGATATGGATATAGGATTGTGTCACCAATCCTATAT
>JAXHVA010000010.1:0-71556 GCA_034189035.1 Thermodesulfobacteriota bacterium | reverse complement strand
TGGGTATCTTTGAAAACTGGGTTTCAGATCAGGGTAGGGTGAAGATACTCCTAGATCTCATGAACTATCAGGCCCGATTGGAACTCCATTATAGTTTAATTGAGAAGGTTGCTTAAACCAGATTGAACTGTAAAGATAATGTATTATGGATGGGTAAAATAGGGTTTTAAAGGGCGGAGCTATGCCTTACGAATTCTCAATATAGATATATTAAAGATAGGGGATCAAATTACATCATGAAAAGTATTTTCAAAAAAAGATTAAGTACAAAAAAAGGAAAAGATGAAATCATTATTGTCTCAGGCTTGCCGCGCAGCGGTACTTCTATGATGATGCAGATGTTGGAAGCAGGTGGGATGTCAATTGTAACTGATAACATAAGAAAGGCTGACGAGGATAATCCACGTGGGTACTTAGAGTTTGAAAAAGTTAAGAAGATAAATGAGGATGCTTCCTGGTTAGAGGATTGTAGAGGTAAGGGTTTCAAGATGGTTTCTGAATTGCTGTATCATCTTCCCCAAAACGAGCAATATAAAATTATATTCATGACAAGGGAGATGAAAGAAATGCTTGCTTCTCAAAGAGTGATGCTGAAAAGACTTGAACGAGAAGGCAGTGCTGTAAATGACGACGATATGAGTAAGATTTTTAGGAAGCATATTCTCAAAGTGAAAGAATGGCTGGAAAGACAACCCAATATGGATGTTATCTATATGAATTATAACGATCTTGTTAAGAAACCCCTTGAGAATGCAGAAGCTGTAAGTCATTTTTTAAATGACAAATTGAATAGTGAAAAGATGGCTAGCGTTATTGACAATTCACTATACAGGCAAAAGAATAATCCCTAATTGTTTCCATCCATAAATAACCCTCTTGTCCAATCTCTCTATTAGGCTCAGATATTAGTCCTTGAAATATGTCAATATTCCTGCGATAAAAATCTTTACCTTTCTTGATCTTAAAAAAAATTTCTCATATCTGGATGGACACTGAATATTAAAACCTATTAAAAACGATGTCTTGGAAACAAACTCTAATCGCTTCGTCAATAATGATTCTTGCTATGGTAGGGCTCAGTTATTTGAGCCATAGAGAAAATATTTGTCCGAACAGGCCTCTTTCAACATTTCCGAGACAGATAGGGGAATGGGTTGGTAAAGAAGAACGCTTTGATCATATAGTATATGAAAAATTAGGCGTTGATGACTCATTTTTATGCAAGTATAGCATGTCTGATGGGAATCAGATCGAACTCTACATTGGTTTTTATCAAAGTCAACATGAGGGAGATTTAATCCATTCACCCAAGAACTGTATGCCAGGGAGTGGTTGGGCTATCAACCACGTATCTCTTGAAGAGATAGTAATCCCGAACAACGATCCTGGAAGGGTAGAAGTCGTAAAACTTATTTTAGAAAAAGGGGCGTATAAGCAGGTGGTTATATACTGGTTTCAATCAAGGGGGAGATTTATTTCCTCAGAGTATATGCAAAAGATTTATCTAGTAATAGATTCTATTATGAGGCATAGGACAGATGGGTCTTTTGTAAGACTGATAGGCCCAGTAATTGATAACAATGAGGCTAAAACAACAAAAAATATTAAGGACTTTGCAAAACTTATTATACCTAAATTGCAAGAGTATATTCCTTCATAACAATTATAAGTGTTTATATTTACAGATAAAAGACGCAATCTTTATATTCAATCGTTAGTTCTGATATCATCATTTTTGCTGCTTTTTGGTCATACCATTATAAAGCTAATTAAGGATTGGTCCAATAATCCCAATTATTCACATGGGTTCTTTATTCCAATTATAGCAGGTTATATGGCATGGCAAAAGAGAAGTGAAATGTCACGACATCTTATAGCCCCTAACAGTTGGGGGATAGTAGTCGTTATTGCTGGTTTGTTATTACATATCATAGGAAACTTAGGCGCAGAACTTTTCATAATGAGAATTGCTATTATCCTGACTATTTTTGGATTGAGCGTATACATTTTGGGTGGAAAGATTAGCAAAAAAGTAGCCGTTCCTATCAGCTATCTGTTATTTATGATTCCGATTCCTGCAATTATTTGGAATAAGATTGCCTTTCCTTTGAAGTTATTTGTTTCCAATATCGCTGAAAGGTTTATTCATACAATCGGGATTCCTATAATGAGGGAAGGGAATATTATCTATCTGAGCAATACCACGCTAGAGGTGGTAGATGCCTGTTCAGGCATCAGGTCTCTTGTGTCTCTTATGGCGTTGAGTGGGGCCTTTGCTTATATCGTTCGATTAAGGTTTACATCAAAATGGGTCCTTTTTCTATCCGCTATTCCAATTGCAATTGCTGTAAACATTTTTCGTTTGACATTTACTGCTTTACTGGCCCATCATTTTGGAGCAAGTTTTGCGAAAGGAGTTCTGCATGGGCTTTCCGGTATCCTGGTTTTTGTTATTGCCTTTATATCCCTCTTTATGATTCACTCAATCTTAAATAAACTTGAAAAAGACCCTAAACGTGCAGCCGATGAATAAGCTTTTCATTATAATGAACATTTGCGCCGCTTAAGTGAGATACTTCTTTTCTTGGCAACAATGAAATATCTATCATGATAAAGCGTTATCCTTCTGAAGTGTGTTTCCTTATAATCGCTTGATATGGATAAACCTACCTTTTCAATAGTTATCCCCACGTATAATACCACCGATGATCTGAAACAATGTATTCAGTCCCTATACAACCAGTCTGTTGATACAGAGTCTTTTGAAGTATTGGTGATAAATGACGGAGGTAAAAGAGATTTTTTTAAGAATTTGGATTTGCCAAATAATGGGTTTCCCATACGGGTTTTTTCTCAGGATCACAAAGGACCTGCAGCGGCAAGAAATTTAGGTATAAACAATGCAAAAGGTAAAATAATTCTATTACTTGATGACGATAGTCTGCCAACAAAAAATTGGTTGAACGCTGTGACGAAATCTTGGGCCGAATTTCCTGATTTTGACGGCATCGGCGGGTATATATTAAGTAATCCTACAGACAGCATCTATTGTAGGGTCAACTCTGATCTGTTCAACTGGTTTTTAGACCAAAATTCAATCGACGGAAATTGTACATTCTTGGTATCATGTAATGCTGGTTACAAAAAAGCCATATTAGATAAGGTAGGCGGTTTCCGGGAACATTTTAAAAGGGCGTCCGGAGAAGAAAGAGATTTAAACATCAGGATATCAAAGATCGGTGGTCGGCTCAGATTGGATAAGGAAATCCTAGTCTATCATGATAAAATTCTGTCTTTCCGATCATTCGTAAAAAAACATTATAACTACGGAAGGGCAGCATACAGCATATATGCTCAATATCCGAAAAAGAAACATTTGTCTAAAAAAAGCTATATAAACTTATATATTTCTATATTAAATAAATATAGAACGATTCGGTCGAAAATAGCCGTTTTTTCATTAATTACATTCTCACAGATAGCGACTATGGTTGGTTACTATCTGACTATGTTTTCAATACAAAACCAAAAAGATCCTGATTCTTGAGATAAGTTTACAAGCAATGCTAAAAAAAGTTTCTATAATTGTTTGCACTTACAACGCTAAAGGTGATCTTAAGGAATGCTTGGATTCTTTAGAAAAACAAGATTATCCCAAGAAGGAAATTGTTGTTGTAAATGATGCCTCTACAGATGATACTCTACAATTTTTACTCCAGTATCAACAAGAAACCACCGTTGATATTGTGATTGTAACCAATGAGACGAATTATGGCGTTGCTGGCTCCAGAAATGTGGGAATCAGTCAGGCAAGAGGTGAAATTATAGCATTTACAGATGCCGATTGTGTTGCTGATCCCAGTTGGATTTCTCAATTGGTAAAAGGATATGATTTCAATGAAGTAGCAGCCGTTGGTGGCAGTATATTAAGCAAGCGAATTACAAATATTTGGGAGCTTTCTGATAAAGGACATGATTTTGTTGCATCTGAAGAGGGATATGTGTCTTATATTCAAGGTTGTAATATGTCTTTTGATAACAACTTATTGAAACAATACATGTTTAATGATGACTTGAAATACGGATACGAAGAGACCCTCTTATGTGCGTACTTACTGAGAGACGGACACAAAATATATTACAGACCCCAAGCCTTGGTTTTCCATAAGCACAGAACCAGCTTAGCGGCAATTATGAAAAGGAAATACCTATTAGGCGTAAGTTCCGTTTGGTACCGTAAAAAGTTAGACAAGTTATTTGTCTTCAAAAGGCATATCATTCTTTTCATTGCACTATCTTTCATTTTTTTTATCGGGGAAAGTAATTTTTTTATGTATTCGTCTTGTGTGTGTTTTATTATTTTCTGCTTCGGACTCCTCCGGGATGAGGTTATGTTTGGAAAAAAGAATATAAAAGAAATAGTAATAACATTTCCGTTTTTAATTTTCATCGAATTTGCTCACTTCTTTGGCTCTATTATGGGACTACTAAAATTTAGAGTTTTAAAAGATATCATAAAAGACAAAAGAAAAGTAGAATAAGTAGGATGATCAAAAACACCAATAGTTATGAATACTTTATCTCTATCGTAATTCCTGTTTACAATGGCAGTCAAACTATAGGTTCATGCTTAAGGAGCGTTTTTCAATCTTCTTATCCAAATTTTGAGTGCATTATAGTAGATGATCATTCGAATGATAATACGCTCGATTTTGTAGAATCCTTTGATGTCAAGATAATTCGGCTGAATAAGCAGAAAGGCGCTGCTTATGCCCGAAATCGAGGCGCTGAAGCAGCAAAAGGAGATGTCTTGGTTTTCATTGACGCAGATGTTGAGATATATTCCGATTCGCTGAATAAAATATTAAGGACTTTTGAAGATAATCCGGAGATATCGGCGCTCTTTGGATCCTATGATGATCAACCATGGAGTCAGAATTTCCTTTCGCAGTATAAAAATTTATTTCACCACTATATTCATCAAACCTCAGGGGAAGATGCAGTTACTTTCTGGACCGGTTGTGGGGCCATCAAAAGAGAATTTTTTTTTCAAGTGGGGAAATTCAATGAAGGCTGTAGGATGATGGAGGATGTAGAATTTGGTTATAGATTAAAGGCAAAAGACTTTAAGATTAGACTCAATAAACAACTGTTTGTTAGGCATCTTAAGCGTTATTCTTTCTTAAGTCTCCTGAAATCAGACCTTTTTGACAGAGCTGTGCCCTGGACCATCTTGATGCTTGATAACAGAAAATATACCAACGACTTGAATCTCAAACCAAATCATAAGCTCAGCGCTTTTGTTCTGATGTTACTTATAATGTCTATTTTTTTGATCATAAAATCAGTGTGGTTTGGATTGGCGATTCCGGTCTTATCAGTTCTTTTTTTCTTAATGAATTATGACTTCTACAGGTTCTACCTTAAGAAAAGGGGCATGGTGTTCACCTTGAAAGTAGTACCTCTTCATTTTCTTTACTATATTTATAGTAGTTTAGGTTTTCTCATTGGATATTATAAATACTATATAAGGAAGTGATCACCCCAAATCTTAATTCCCATAAAACAGATTGCATTGCGATATTGTTCGGAATCCTCGAAGGGGTTCTAAAAATTACGATTTCAATAGATTCCACACTCTAACCTTGTGAAATTTAACATCTGAAAATCTGAATAACATCATATTTGTATTTAAGAAAAATCATAGACCTAAAGACCAAATGAAAAAGAAATTACTATTGTACCTTTCAAAATCAAATAATCCTGCAAACATCCCAATTGCTTCCACTTTAGCATGGCTTTGTAAAAAAAAGAATTGTCTCTTTGATAATTACTATGATAGCTATCACCAAGGGATTCATTTTCCGGGTGGAGATTCTAGAAATCTGGAGGAAGGAGAACTCACCGGGGGAACCGTTTCCGGGGATCGACATTTTGAGGAGTTCTATTTCATTCTCCTTAATTTTGATGTTTCAATTATAATTTTTAAAGATACTATTTTTTTATCTCCTATTAAAAATTTCGATATCCCCCTAATAGCCCTCTCAGACCAAATAAACATTATTTATAATGAGGCGTTTCGTTATTTTAATCTCCCTTTTCCCTCAAGCATAGTAATGATAGGATCTCATTTCAAAAGGGCGTTGAGCGGAATGGAAGCCTATTTATATCCAGAAATATTTTATCGGGAGGCGATTGGAGTCCCTGACTCTATTGCAGAAGATGAATTAGCAAACCTCTATCAAGAAGAAGGAAAAATATTATGCCTCTATGTGGATGAGGACACAATCAATCGATTGGAAAAGAAGGGATATACTGTAGAGATTATTGATACAATAAGAAAAGATGATGATTATTGTACCTTGATTAAAAGAACTGCTTTGCGATGGAAGAGAATAGCTAAAGGATGGATGCTGGGTGATCCTACCCTGGTTTCTCATTGGCTTCCCACGGCTTGTGAAGAGGATTTTCTGTCTATCTACAGTGTCCCTCAGGAGAAGATTGTTGCTCAATTTGGAGATCTCATATCTTCAAAAGGGAAAGTTATTTATGGTCGACAATATAGTGATAAAGATTTTTTTGAATTGTCTAAGTTGAATCAGTGCCTTCAAGTGATTGACCCATACCGTCCTCCTTTCCAATCAGTAAAGCATGTAGAATATACCTGGAATATAAATCAAGATAGTGAAGGGTTCTATGGCTCAGTTTACAGCGATGAAGATTTGAGAGCATTTGCCCGTGAAGGAAAAATACTCATATCCCTGATGTTTTGGAGTGGAATGATTCGAGAAATCGCAAATCTTTACAACCTCATAGATCTATTCACAATAACAAGATTGCGATGTGGTTTGGTTCTTACCACACAGAGCTACGAGTATATGATGCATTCCCCTCTTGAACTGCTTACAGTTCCTTTGGAACAGGGAGGTGTTTATCCATTGGTGGAACCAGTATTGGGCAGTTGTGGTATTGGTGTTGGGGTAGAGTCGTATATGACAGAAGATAGACTTTTGGAAAATTTAAAAGAGGGATTAGCCAGAATTCTAAAAGCAATAAAGAAAGAAAATTATATGCCTAAGGGATGGTGGGCAACCATGGATACCAACTTAGAGAGCCTATCATGGTACAAGAAACCGAAACCAATTAAATTTTTACGATATTCTCCATATGTTCAATTTCGATTCCATGCAAAAGATAAACAATATGATGAACAAGCCAGTTCAGTTAATGGGGGACTATTAAACAATATAAAACAACGCTTTATTGAAACAATAAAGACAGGCTCAAAGAAGTACGAATTGTCAGAGTTTTTTGTTGCCTATCGACCCTATGAGTTTTATGAAGCCGGCCCTATCATAAGTGATACTTCAAAGACAATTAAGTCCGTTGGACTTAAATATATGTTTACTAAAGCAGGATTCAATTCATGTCCTGAAGTAAAATATTTAGATAATGATTTTATCGCTTTGAATTATACTTCCGGTCAATGGGATGGGTGGACTCCCTTCGAGACGATAAATGATATTTCAGATTTGAGAAAATCTGAAAAAATACTTCTTAAAAAAAACAAGCCAGGCTGGATCGTAAGCACTATAGATTCTTGCTTATGGACCTTCAGTGGAGAATTTTGGAAAAGAGGGAGTAAATTATATGAAATCGCAAAATTCTGTGCTGAAGGTGGAAATTCAGGGAGGTTAATTAACGTTAAACCTTTTACTATATCAAGATATGCTAGAATATTATCCGAAATCGATTGATGCTTATTTATAATATCTTAATGCAATTGAATAATCGCATACTTTAAAAATGGGAATTGGTTCGAGATTACTAAAAAACACTACTTACTTAACTGTAGGTAACCAGATAGGAACACTCCTTCAATTTTTGTTCTTTCTCTTTTTCGCTAGGCATTATGGACAAATAATTGTTGGGCAGTATTCTTTTGTCTTTTCATTTACTTATTTATTATCTGTGTTTGCGGATCTCGGCCTTTCTGCTTATATCATTCGAGAAGTCGCAAAAAAAAATGATAATAGACAAATATTTGTCAAATGCCTGACACTAAGATTACTTTCTATAGCTCTCTTTTTTTCCTTAGGAACTATAACTATCCTCATTTTCCCTGAAAAGTTTTATGGAAATACTATTATTATCTTTTTACTTTTAGGCGGCTATCATGTTTTTTTTAGTATAGCGGACGTATTTCTTGCTGAGTTCACAGGACATGATCGAATGGGACTTGTGGCGATTCTTACAATTTTTCTTAGATTTATTATTACATGCCCTGCAATTTTTTTGATCTTTTTGGGTTTTGATTTTCTTATAGTACTAATATGTTTTCCGGTTGGCTCATTTCTCTATCTCGTTGCATGCATATTTTTTTCCTATTACTATTTCAAGAATATAAAGTTGTATTTCCGAGACCTTTATTTAAAAAAACTTTTCATTGAAATATTACCATTTGCTTTTGCGATTTTTTTCACTAGCGCTCTTTACCACCAAGACATTCTCATTTTAAAGTTTCTTAAGAATGATCAAATAGTCGGCATATTTTCTGCTGCAAGCAGAGTAATTTTAGCACTTTTAGGAGTCCTTGTTTTTATTTATACGGCAATGTTACCTACTTTCTCTAGGCTTTATGTAGATTCTCGCTCCAAGCTAGTTGAAATTTCCGAACAATCTTTGAGGTACTTTCTTTTAATAAGTTTGCCAATGGCGACGGGATTGTATGCAATTTCAGATGAAGTGATAGTACTTTTTTTTTCTGATTCATTTAAAGATTCAGTGAGCGTTCTGCGTATTTTGAGTTGGACAATTCCATTTTGTTTTGCGTTGATTCCATATTCTGTTTTACTAACCGCTATCGATCGCCAGGCTCAGAAAGTAATCGCTATTGGTGTAGGCCTTTCTTTGAATATCCTTATTAACCTGATAATTATCCCAAAGTTCAGCTACAATGGTGCTGCTTTTGCAAAGCTGATAGCAGAAGCATTACTATTTATCATGATGGCATATCTGGTCTCAAAATATTTTGTGACATTGTCATTACATCGGTATTTTCTAAAACCTTTTATTGCATCTTTTTTCATGTATATTTTTTTAAGTATTTTTTCTCAATTGAGTCTTATCTGGTTAATCCTATTGGCTTCACTTGTATACAGTTTATCATTAATCGCTCTGCGTGGCTATGAGAAAGACGAAATCGAATTCTTAAAGGGAGCGTATTCAAGAATTTATTTGAATGCAAAGGGCATAATAAAAAAATAATGCTTTTCTTAATTTGATCAGTCATACCAATATCATGAATATCTGTTTTTTGTCACAAGAGTACCCACCTGAAACTCATGTAGGAGGTATTGGCACCTATACCTTTAACGTGGCCTCTGCTTTAGCAAAGTTAGGTCATACGGTTCATGTAATAACTTCGACGAGAAATACAGAGCGAACATTTCAGAATAATGGCGTTTCGGTTCATAAGATCAAAAGGCGTAAGATTAAACTGCAAGAACTAGAACACTTAGTATATTCTTATAGAGTGGCTAAAAAAATATCTTGGATAGAATGTCAATTTGATATTGTACAGGCCAGTGAGTATGCAAATGAAGCCTTTTGGTTTTCGTTTGATAAAAAGGTTCCCTTAATTACTCGCCTTGCCACTCCTTTCTTTTTAGTTGAAAAAATGAATGGCAAGATGTTCTTAGGCCCTCGTCCTTTTTTCAACTGGATGGAAAAAAAACAGACTCTAAGTAGCGATGGAATTTTTACATCAACAACGGCAATCGCAAAAGCAGTCACTGAGAAATGGCGAATAGAGCTGGAAAAAGTGAACATTATTCCAAATAGTGTTGATATCTCTCGAATTATACGACTTGGGGCGAATAAGTCGGTACCGGATATTTTAAAAAATAACCGTTTTTTATTGTACTTTGGACGACTGGAAGAGCGAAAGGGTGTCCGTGATATAGCTCAGGCCTTGCCTGCAGTTTTTAAACAGTTCCCGGAGCTGAATGTGGTATTTGTCGGAAATGATTTAGGGTATAAAGGTTCCTCAATGAGGGACTATATTCGAAAAGAATCAGGTAGCTTCAATAATAGAGTTATTTTTTTTGATAATTTGCCTCATGATGAGCTTTTTCCAATTGTCAATTCAGCTAAAATGGTGATCCTTCCTTCTGTTTGGGAGGCCTTTGGTTTCGTTTGTGTGGAAGCAATGGCTTTAGGTCGGCCTGTCATCGCAACTTCGGGCTCTGGATTTCAGGAAATCATTGAAAATAATGTCTCCGGATTTCTCGTTGAGCCGAGAAATAACAAAATGTTGGCAAACAAGATTATAGAAAGCCTCAAAGACGAGGGAAATCTCCTCCGGATTTCTGAAGGGGCAAGAAAGAGGGCCAAGGATTTTGAAGTTTCTGCTGTTTCAAATCAGCTGTTAGCTTATTATGATAAGGTAATAAAGGACTGGAAGATAAAAAAGAAGCACCGAGTTGGTTGCAATAAGAGATAATACTTAAGGAGAAAAGAAGGGTGTTTAAAAAGGATATTTTCATAACCGGTGAATACAGTCAACTTTTCAAACCGGATGATAATCGAAATCCTTTTCGCAAAATTTATTACCGAAAAAAACAAGATACAATAAGTATTATCAGTAAGTTAGAGAAAAATAGGACCGTGCTTGACATAGGTGGAGGAATGGGGAGGATATCCTCAACTCTTGTGAAATCAACGGGGAATAACATAATTCTCTCTGATATTTCGATTCATATGCTGAGATTGGCAGTTGATCATAAAGAGAGTTCAAACAGCTTCAAGGTACTCAATGCCGATGCTCATCAGCTCCCTTTACAGGATAGCTCTTTTGATGTTGTCGTTGCGTTGGACCTACTTTGCCATTTGACATTTCCAGAAAAAGCATTAAGCGAATTTTATCGAGTTCTCAACAATCAAGGTACATTGATCATTGATTCTACAAACAGCAATCCATTATGGACTCTATTTTATCCCAGATACCTTGGTAAGAACCCGCTGAATTGGTTCAAGATAATAAAATTTCAAGGTATCCTCCCAGAATGGAAAAACATCGTTAAACATTACCCGAAAAAACATTTCTTTTATCTTTTAAGAAACTCTGGATTTAAGGTTGTCCGAAATATAAACTACGGCCCCGCTATGTGCCCCAAATGGCATCTTTCGGTGTCAAAAAAATATAGGCATTGTGCATATTATGAGAATTTTATTGGTTGATCCTCCAGGGAAAAACAGAGGGCTCAATACAGGGTTGGGATATTTATCCGCCACATTAAGAGAAAGTCATGATGTGAATGTTTTGGATTTAAATAATATTGAGATTGGATTGTGTGGGGACCCGAATCCTGATATGCCGATCGATGAATTAGAAGAGCGAATCATAGACGCAGTAGATGATCATAAACCGGAACTTTTTGGAGTTTCAGTAAAAACCTTCACAGCGAATATTACCAAGCATATTTTTAGAATAGCGAAGCAAAGAAAACCTGATATGTTCACCGTTGTGGGCGGACCACATATTACACTAGATGGAGTAAGGTTTATAGAGGAAAATAGGATAGATTTTGGGATACAGGGCGAAGGAGAATATACGACTCTTCAACTGTGTAACTCTTTAGTAGAAGGTCGGGGTCTTGAGAACATTGATGGTATTCTTTACCGACAGAACGGTCATATCGTCAAGAATTCAATAAGAACAAGAGTTCTTGATTTGGATGCTCTTCCCTTTCCGTACTATAAAAATTTCAGTTCCGTTTTGAAAAACGGGTGCTCCTTACAGGAATACCCTCTCCTTACCAGCAGGGGTTGTCCGTACAAATGTTCCTATTGCTCAATGCCCAGAATTATGGGAAGCAAATGGCGATGTCATTCCTCTTCACGGGTGATAAAAGAACTACAAAACGCGAGTGAGCAATATGGTAGCAGGAGTTTTACGGTTGTGGACGATAATTTCACCCTGGATTTAGACAGAGTTGAGGACATCAGCAACCTGTTGATAAAGGAAAAAATTGATCTTCCCTGGAACAGCCAGAATGGAATTCGGGCAGATCGAATCAGTGCAAGCCTGGCTCACAAAATGAGAAGATCGGGATGCTATTACGTATGGATCGGGATTGAAAGTGCAGATGAAAAAGTGTTTAACAGGATCAATAAAGGGGAAAGGTTAGACGATATTAGAAGGGGGATCTTGCATCTCAAGAAAGCCGGTATAGGCGTAGGAGGGTTCTTCATTGTAGGACTCCCTTATAGCACAAAGGAGACCGATCTTAAATCCACCGATTTTGTTAAAGAACACGGAATAGACGGTTGGTGGTTCAATTTCGTGCCATACCCCCAGACAAAGGCCTGGAATTGGGTTCAAAATCATGGGAAGCTACTTCGTTCCAATCAAGGAGTACTTCAATTTGGTACAAATAGTATTGATCCGGTGTTTGAGACAGAAGAGTACACAAAAGAAAGCCGGAAGAATACTTTTAATGAAATTCATATCAGGTTGAAACTCTTTGACAGACTGGTAGATCCATCATTGAAACAAGGGGATAAATGGAAGAGGCTTTATAGGATAGTGCTTCCTTATGGGTTGCGGGCAGTTTTCTCTTTATTGATATTCATACTGAAATACAATGTCAAATTAATATTAGGCAAAATAAAAAGATGATTTTTTTGTGTTTCAATGTTGTTTATAGCGCAAAATTAAATGCATAATCATAGCGATGGGAAAGATAAAAAAGGTTTTGGAATTAACCTATTATCAAATCCCCAAATAACATATAAATGGATTCCACGAACTTTCAGGAGCCAGTATTCATGGCAGATTTTGTCCGGAAAATGGAGAATAGAATCACCCAATCGGATTATCTATCTAAAACAACCAAATATGAGAACCGGTGAAAATGTCTCCATTATAGGCTCAAATAATTGGGCTGATTTTAATTTTCAGGTAAAATTTAAAATCTTAACAAAGAGCATAAAACCACCTGAAGGTGGCGTTATTCTTTATTTCCTGTTTAAAAATATCAGAAATTATTATTCTTTTCATTTCTGTCTTCCTAAAAAAAAGGTAGAATTAATAAAAAGACTTCATGGTAACTGGAGCATAATATCAGAAAAAAGATATAATTTTGAAACACAAAAAGACTACAAGGTAACTATTAACACTATTTCAAGTATTCACCAGTGCCAGATAGAGGGGATTCAACTTATAAAGAAATTTGAAAAAGACATCTCAAATGGATGTATAGGTATTGGGGTAAAATATTGTGATGTAGAGTTTAGTCATGTTTCTATTTCCGTCTCTTGAAATTGGTATTAAGTTATTGAACTTTATAGTGATGCCGTTTAAGACTAGGAGAAAGGTATTTTCTTATTCATTAGTAGTTTTTACAATTCTTCTCATAATATATTCCTCGTTGATTGAACCCAATATTATATCTGTCAACTCGGTTTCTATTGCAAATGATAAACTATTCGCCCTCTTTAATGATAAGAAGCTAGTACAGATTTCAGACTTACATATTACATCTATAGGTCATTTAGAAAACAAGCTTGTTAAAAAACTGAACAGCATAAATCCAGATATCCTCTTTATTACGGGCGACTTTCTCGTTAACGGTAAGGATGAAGACGCATGTATAGCAGTGCTAAGGCAAATCAAAAAGCCGACTTATGGTATATGGGCTGTCTTAGGCAATACAGATAAATATCTGAGAGATAAACCGAACGAGAATATTGACCGATTTGTAGAAAGGCTAAAACAGCTTGGGGTTATGATCTTACGAGACTCATGTGAACAATTGGTTATGAGTGAAAACCATGAGAAGCTGTTAATTATCGGTGTTGAAGAGTCACAATTGTCAAGGTCAAAACTACACTGGCTTTTAAAAAATGTGCCCGATAATTCAGCCGTGATCCTTATGACACATTATCCTGATATTTTTGAGCAACATCCTGACACTCTAATAATAAACCTCGGAGAAGAAGAGGATGAGGTAATAAAAGGATGGGTATGGCAGGATAATGCGTTTTTTGAGGATTTCGATGGAATTATCCGGTTTGAACGGGATGGAATACATACACTTCGTGTGCAAAGACGGGAGGCCGGTGTCCTAATTCATCAGATATGCCTTGTCTCCGAAAATGATAATAAATCTCTTTCAGAGAAAGAACGGGAAACAGCCATCGATACTCATCCGGAAATCTATAAAAAAATCAATCCCCACTTTCGTGGAATGATTATTATTAAGGCTGAGGATATCCCTATTTCAAGTATTTTTGGTTCTTGGCAAAAAGTAAGTGATACCTCGATTGATAATGATACGGTTATAAAAGATATGGAGGGCTTTAATATCCAAAATGAATTTCCATTGATGAAGCCTGATAATTTTTTTGAGGTTTCATTTTTTGCCTTGGGGAACGTAGATTATCATGTCTGGGTAAGGATGCGAGCTGCAGATGAAAGAGTTTCTGGTGACTCAATATATATTCAGTTCAGTGACAGTATCGACAAAGAAGGCAAACCGATTTACAGGATTGCAGAAATGGGCAGCCGTAATAACCTAAGGAAGGTAGATTTAATCCTTTCTGGTCATACCCACGGAGGTCAGGTTCGATTTCCGATAATTGGTGCCTTAGATGTCTTGCCCAATCACTCACTAAAATATGATAGGGGAGTATTTAAAAATAAAAAAACAGTTTTGTACGTGAATCGTGGCATTGGGACGACGATACTTCCTATAAGATTGCTATGCTCACCTGAAATTACCTTATTTAAGTTTTCGCAAGAAGAAAATTGATGCACTCGTAAACAGTCGATAAATCCAACTTTCATCGCAATATATTGTGTAGTTATAA
This sequence comes from Thermodesulfobacteriota bacterium, assembly GCA_034189035.1. GTDB lineage: Bacteria > Desulfobacterota > UBA8473 > UBA8473 > UBA8473 > JAUXFK01. The sequence goes on along the minus strand of JAXHVA010000010.1, from coordinate 56,682 downwards.
TTAATTAACTGCAATATGGTGTATTTAAAAATGAGAATGTTGACTTTTTACGAATCCACCAAAATGAGGGTTACAAATAAAAATACAGTTAATACTCTATACATATTTTTTGAATGAATTTACAAGTGACCACAAACGGCAATAATAAAAAAGGAATCGCTTTTATTATTTTCATTATCTTATTTGCTGGTTTGATTCGAGTACCTTCCTTGACTCAACCTATTGGACCCGACCAAGGTATTATGGCTGTTATTGGTGAGGGAATTTTACAGGGGAAATTGCCTTACAGAGATTACTGGGAAATGGCCTCACCGGCTATCTTTTTTACTTATGCATTCATGTTTAAGGTATTCGGTGCATCCATGGCTGCAATACCTATAACCGACACTTTAGTATCGATGCTCACTACATTTTTGATATTTCTTTTGACCAGGCATGTTTGGGGAAATAATGCAGGATATATCAGTGCCCTGTTTTTTGCTTTCTTTTCCAGTGGTGTTCGTTTAGGTATGCATGCTGGTGGAGATATTGCCTTTGGGACTTTTTGGTATATTTCCCAAAGGGAAACCTTTATGCTTCCTTTAATTATTGCAAGCATTTACTTTACTCTGTATGCTGAAAAACACCCAAAGAGAGTATGGGGATTAATTTTATCAGGATTTCTTGCAGGGTTGACTTTCGTCTATAAGTTTCCAGCTCTCTTGTTTTTTATTTGCCTTCTTGCATATTTGAACTGGAGTCTCTTTTCAAATAAAAATCAGGAAGTAATGAAGAGCTTTCTCATTAAAAATTTTGCTTTAGTATCAGGTTTTATTCTGGCCATAATTCCCTTTGTATTGTTTTTCAGTATGAAAGGCGCTGTGCAAGAAATGACAGATATCATTGTTGGGTATGTGTATTCCGTTTATGGCCAACTGGAACACAACCATCTTGAAACCATTAAGTTGGGCATTAGCCATACATGTTTCGTTGCAAAAGAGAATTTCATTTTATGGATATTTTTTATTGCTTCATCTATCTATATTATTATACACGATCGCAAAAAAGAGAATGTACTTATTGTATTATGGGCGTTTGCTGCTATATCTTACGTAATAAGCCATAGGGAGTTTTTTGGATATCACTACCTGATGGTTCTTCCACCGTTTGCCGTGCTAACTGGTTATGGTCTATTAAAGGCCTTAGAGCCGAACTTCAAGCTCCGCAGGGTTTTGACAGGTGAAATAGGAAAAACTTTTATCATTTTTGCCGTCTTAGCTAATCTCTTTATTTTTGCTACTCTTAATCATATGCACTATATGAAGTTTTTCTTTTATTCCACTGGAGAAATAACCAAAGAAAACTATTATGACTTCTTTAACGCCTATCCAAAACATGACTACTCCTTTCCTGCTGATTACCAAGTAGCTCAGTATATATTGAAACATACGGATTCTGATGACATGATCTATAGCCTGGGAGGAATTGAAAGCGCCATTTACTTTATGACAAAGAGAAGATCCCCTTCACGATTTATTTTTTCATGGATATTATTTTCCTATGCACATAGCAGGGTCCAAGAAGCCGAAGTATACAGAAAGGAATTACTGGTTGATCTCAAGACAAAGATTCCAAAGTACATCATTACTGTTGGATCTCTGGAAATTTTTAAAGACTATTCCGATATTTATAATTTCATTCAAAACAACTATATTATGGAAAAAACCTTTCCTGACGATAGGTTTGTGTATGCTTACAAGGCAGATGAAGATAGAAACGTTCAGCCGAGCTATTAAAACTCTTATATGCACACAAGGGGAAGCTTGTTATGGGATATTTTTTGTTTGTGTATGAAGGCATTCTTTGATAGTAGACGTCATGACGAATGACTTTGACGAAAAAAAAGAACACCTTGGGTGTGGTAATGTCTTAGTACTACTTCTTATCATTGTTTTTACAGTGGCAATACGTTTTCCTGCGCTGTTTGAACCCTGGGGTGGAGATCAGGGGGTTTATGGGTATATTGCAAGTGGAATGTTGGACGGCAAAGTACCTTATAGAGATATGTACACAAGTACCGGCTACGGGGTATTCTTCACCTATACTTTATTCTTCAAACTTTTTGGCGACAATATGATGGCTCTTCATCTCGGTGATCTACTTTCCTTCTTATCAACTGTGATTCTTGTTTATTTTATAACGCGTTTGTTGTACGGAAATGAATGTGCAGCTTTTGCAGGAATAGTTGCTAGCCTCTTCGGGAGTGGACAAGCCTTTAGTAGCATGTATGATATGAAAGGGGCATGGGGAACATATTGGCAATTGGCTCAGCGTGAAACATTTATGACACCACTCATTGCGGCCGCTATATTCATTAGCATATTTGCTGACCGTAAGAAAAAGTTGAGTCTTTTTTTCTTGGTAGGTATTCTGCTTGGTTTAGCAGTGGTCTTTAAGTTGACTGCCATTGGTATGGTATTGATACTTGCACTCTACCTTATCTATGTTGAAATATTTAGAAATGATGGTGCAGGTATGAAATACTGTGTATATAAGATCTCCACAATGGCCCTTGGCTTCATTGTAATACAACTTCCATTTTTGAATTATTTCTGGATGCATGACAGTCTGGATGCGATGTATAAAGCAGTATTTGTCCATACATCCATATATGCAAAGCTCTCACGCGGAAATATCATGGCAAATGCATTTCAAGGAAATACATATATACTCTTAGAAAACCTGACGCTTTGGTTGTTTTCTTTTTTGTCGATGATATATCTGATGGCTCAGGAAAGAAAAAGAGAAAACTATCTTGTTATAGCCTGGACTGTTGGGACATTGCTGATGATTTGGGGACAAGGCAAATTCTTCGGATATCATTACATTTTAATAATAGCGCCCTTTTCCGTGCTGACCGGGTTCGGAATAAAGCAATTTCTAAAGGTTATGTCATCATGGAAGGCTTCTTTCCTATCAGCAGGAAAAAACGTGGCTCAGATGTGCTTATGGATTTTCCTGTTGGGTAATTTGATTATCTTTTTGGAAAATAACTATGATTATTACCGATGGCACGCACTCTATCTTTCCGGAGAAATATCAAAAAAAAAGTACTATAAGGTCTTCAATGAATACCCTTTGCACATGTATTCCTTTCGTTCCGATTACGATGTAGTAACCTATTTAAGAACTTATGCTGAACCGGAAGATTCACTTCGTACAATAAACGGCGGAGGAGATACGATTATTAATTATCTCTCTGGCCTCAAATCACCGACACGATTTACCTCTACATGGTATTTGTTTAATAAACATTTATATTTCGATCCCTTGACTACTCAACTGAGACAAGAATTCATCGAGGGGGTTAAGAAAGAAAAGCCGGACTATATCCTATTGATTTATTTTTCATTGGATGAGCTCCAAGAAGAATACGGCACAGGTAAATTCAATGATATGTTACAACTGATTACCTTTATACAGAAAGAATATATGTTAGAAAAATCATTTAGAGACAGTCGCACATTATACAAGAGGATATAAAACATGAAAGTGAACCCAAAAACGAATCCCGTTGAACTTTCGATTGCGATACCTTTCTGGAATGAGGAGGAAAATGCAAAAAATGTTGTCACAGAAATGGTTTCAACTCTTCAAAAGCATGGTATTTTTTATGAACTCATATTAGTTAACAATGGTTCCCGAGATAGAACCGGAGAGATACTAAACGAATTATGTGAAGAAAATCCCCGTTTGAAATCGATCCATCTTATTGCAAATGCAGGATATGGAGGAGGAATTATCACCGGTCTGCATCACTGTTCGGGGATGTACCTTGGGTATACATGGGGTGATAATCAGATAAAGGCAGAAGATGTTGTCAAGGTATACGAAAAGGTCAAGGAAGTAAATTCGGACTGGGGAAAGGGGTATCGCACCAAGAGATTCTATGGCCTTAAAAGGAAAATAATCAGTAGAGTATACAATATGCTCTTTAAGTTGATATTCCGTGCACCCACCCGAGATGTGAACGGTGTTCCGAAAATATTTACCAGAGCATGCTATGAAGAATTGGATGTAAGGTCTACTAATTGGTTTATTGATGCTGAGGTCATGTTAAAGTCCATAGATAAAACATATGATTTCGTGGAAATACCTGTTATATATCACAAACGTGAGGGTGGATCATCCAATGTCAACTTTCTGACCGTTGTAGAATTTGTCGTTAATATGATTCAGTATAAAAGAGGAAAAAAAATAAATAAAAAAAGTAGAAAGATAGAATCACTCAACAGGAGAAAAATCATATGTGATATCTATAAAATATATTGGAAGATCGGACCTTTGCACGGTCTTTATGCAATGATCAGGATGATACTTGTGCCCTTTGGCAAGATAGATAAGGTAATTCCCAAGGAAGGAGAGATACTGGACCTGGGATGCGGGAACGGGCTTTTCAGTCATTTTATGCGTCTTAAATCGGAAGACAGAACAATTATCGGTGTAGACATTGACAGAAGTAGAATCGATGTTGCGCAGCTCACTGTTAACGGCCTTGATTCTATACGGTTCAGCCACGGAGATGCAAACAACACAAGCCTAGACAATATAAAAAATATGACGTTGATAGATCTTATGCATCATATGCCATTTCATGAGCAATCAAAGCTGATCAAAGACATTTTCTCTCATATGAACAACGGGGGCGTTGTTGTTATTAAAGACCTCAAAAAAAGCCCGAAGTGGAAATACATCATTCATTACATACATGATATGATTTCTTATAAAGGAAGAAAACTGTATTTCAGGAGCTCGCAGGAAATGGTTCAATTATTAGAAGATGTGGGATTTTATGTAAGGGAATATCATATAGATAAGTGGAATATATACCCTCATATAGTGTATCTATGTGAAAAAAGACCACTTTTTAATTGAGAGGAATGAAAATGTTGAGTGATGCTATTAAAGTTGTAATCCTGTGCGGTGGTCTAGGGACGAGGATGAAGGAAGAAACAGAATACAGACCAAAACCCTTAGTTGAGATTGGTGGGTTTCCCATCTTATGGCATATCATGAAGATATATTCTCATTACGGGTTTAATGATTTTGTCCTCCCTTTAGGTTATCGTGGCAGGATGATCAAGGATTACTTTGTCAACTATGAATGGATGAGCAATGATTTTACACTCAGGACAAGGTCACGAGATAGAATATATCATTATTCTTCCACATTAGATGATTGGATAATTACCTTTGCTGAAACCGGGCTGGAGACTAATACAGGTGGTAGGATCAAGAGGATCCAAAAGTATATAAATAACGATGTCTTTATGGCTACGTATGGCGATGGAGTTGCTGATATCAATATCAATGAGTTATTCGATTACCATAAATCCCATGATTGTATTGCAACACTCACCGCCGTACATCCAATGTCTTTTTACGGGGTCTTGGATATTGATAGTAATGATATTGTAAAGGGATTCAAAGAAAAGCCACGATTAGATGGATGGATTAACAGCGGATTCTTTGTATTCGATAAAAAGATATTTGAATATATCGACAAGAATGACGTTCTTGAAAAAGAGCCATTAGAGAGACTAGCAAGAGAAAAAGAATTGGCTGTTTTTAGACATACTGGATTCTGGAAATCTATGGACACATTCAAGGATGCACAACTCTTAAATGAGTTATGGGAATCGGGTGACACACCCTGGAAGATCTGGGAGTAGAGAACTATTATGAAGAATAGCTATTGGAAGAGAAAAAGTGTTTTTATAACAGGTGCCACAGGTCTATTAGGGGCGTGGTTGACAAAAGAGCTTGTAGAAAAAGGCGCTTATGTCACGATTTTTATGCGAGATTGGGTTCCCCATTCTAATATAGTGCTGCTTTCTCTTTTGAGAGAAGTAAATGTCGTTCATGGGCAGTTAGAGGATTACTTGACTCTGGAAAGGGCATTGAATGAATATGAGATCGATACTTGTTTTCATCTTGGCGCTCAAACCATTGTCGGTACTGCAAATCGTTCACCATTATCGACATTCGAGTCTAATATTAAAGGAACATGGAACATCCTTGAAGCAGCACGAAGCTCTTCTTTGGTAAGCAGGATCGTGGTTGCTTCAAGCGATAAGGCATATGGATCTCAAAAAGAAATGCCTTATACTGAAGAGATGGAGTTGCATGGACTTTATCCATATGACGTGTCAAAGGCATGTTCAGACAGGATAGCATTCTCTTTCTTTCATACGTATCAATTGCCCGTTGCAATAACCCGTTGCGGCAACTTTTATGGTGGAGGAGACATGAATTTCAATAGAATTGTCCCTGGGACGATTCGATCATTAATATACGATGAATCTCCTATCATAAGAAGCGACGGGAATTTTTTGCGAGATTATATATACATTGAGGATGCGGTGGATGCATATTTGACTCTCGCTGAAGCGTTGGACAGGGAAGAAATAAGGGGAGAGGCATTCAACTTTGGGACTGGAAAGCCAGTAAGGGTCATAGATCTTGTTCAAAAGATTTTAGACATATCAGGCAAAAGACATTTGGAAACTATCATTCTTGGAGAAGGCGAAAACGAAATAAAGGAACAGTATCTTTCCTGTATTAAAGCAAAAAAGATACTTGGATGGGAATCTCAATATCCCTTAGAGAAAGGCCTTCAAAAAACTATTGAATGGTACAAAACGTTTTTTGGAGAAACGATGACTCGACATAAGAGTTTCAAGTAATGTTAAAGATTCGCAGTTTTCGAATAGCAATTGGTCTGATTTTACTCGTGATGGTTGTGTTAAGTTGCAATGATGGGGGAGGGTCTAAATCAAAGAAAAGTGTTGCCGACCTTATACCTCCGGTTCTTTCTAATGGATCGCCGACAGGGACTTTGTTAGCGGGTACAACTGAGGCGACCTTATCTTTGAACACGGATGAGGGTGCCACGTGCAGATATGATGTTTTATCAGGTATTGATTATTCTTCCATGTCAAGCATTTTTCAGAGCACAGACGGCATGATACATTTTACAGACGTTCCAGGGTTAGAGGACGGTCAAAGCTATACGTATTATATTCGGTGTGAAGATGCTTCAGGGAATATGAATGAGGTTGATTATCCTATTTCTTTTTCGGTAAGTTCAAGTCTTGACCTTATACCTCCGGTTCTTTCTAATGGATCGCCGACAGGGACTTTGTTAGCGGGTACAACTGAGGCGACCTTATCTTTGAACACGGATGAGGGTGCCACGTGCAGATATGATGTTTTATCAGGTATTGATTATTCTTCCATGTCAAGCATTTTTCAGAGCACAGACGGCATGATACATTTTACAGACGTTCCAGGGTTAGAGGACGGTCAAAGCTATACGTATTATATTCGGTGTGAAGATGCTTCAGGGAATATGAATGAGGTTGATTATACGATAACTTTTTCTGTAGATGTTATGAGACCGACAGTAACCATAAACAATATTTACACCATGTACGCGGGCAATAAATTTCACTCAACATCGCGTGGCACGATTGATTTGGTATACCATTACAATGGAGTATGGTTTGTTTTTCACGGAGCCAGCCAAGACCCATGTTGTGAATACAATGGTTATCAGACATCTTCAGACGGGATAACCTGGTCAAGCCTGAAAACGGGAAATGTGGCATCAAATGAAATGGATCGTTCTTTTCTTTGTGAGGGCAATAAGATTACTCGACTCTTCCGTGTTGATACCAATCCAGACCCAAATACCATGAACCAGAACGTATATATTGGAGAGGGTATAATAAATGGATCGGATATTGTCTGGGATATCCCCGAACTAGTGTTGCCGGCTGGTTCAACTGGTGATAATTACGGGTGGTATTATTACAATGATTTAAGGCGAGACACTACGGGTAGAATCCATTTTTCTGGTCGTCACAATGATAACGCTAATAATATCTTCAATATCTTTTGGGTAAGAGCACAAAATCCTTTTGATAATTCTGTTTGGGAAAACCCCACTACAATTGTGGCTGGGGACTTTGCCAGTACAGGTGTTGATGGTCATGAAAATGTACAACTTGATGGGGATGAAGTTTATATCATAGCCAGAACGAATTCCCTTGTATATAGCCCTGGAAATCCAGGCAAATTCTATGGCAGACACTTTGATGGAATGACCTGGGAATCTGTCCCGACTGAACTCGGTCTTTCCGATGGAATTTCTGGTAGTGATAAAAGACTGTGTGCACTTTTTGACCCGGATATGAAACGGATTCATTTTGTTTATATTGATGACAACAGCAACCTGTTTCACAGAACACTTTCAACACCATATGATTCGTCAGACTGGTCAGCTCCCGTTTTTATTGAGTCTAATGTATTTACATGCTCAATGGGAATAGACACGAGTTCTACTCCATCACGGATTGCATTAGTGTATGGCAAACAACTTGCAACAGATGGTGGAAGATTCCATACAGGCGAATTGTATCTGAAATGGTTCGACGGTAAATCCTGGGATTCAAACAGCCTCTTGGTCAGTGAATCAGGAACATTTTACAACTGGTATCCAAATATGATAAGGGATGTTTCAGGAGACATTGGGATTATGTATCTTAAAGGGCGTTGGGATGGAAATAGCCCAGTTATTATGTTTAGTCTTATTCAATATTGATTCTTTACATCACCCATTCCTATTAGCTCTTTGGATGATTCTCCAATTAGGAACCATCACATCATCGAAAAAGCTTCCATTTTTCACAAGAAAATTATACTAGCCTTTAAATGCAATTCTATTTGATTAAATTCAATGTTAAGTTTTAAAAAAGAGAAAGTACTTGTTACCGGTGCTAATGGTTTTATAGGTTACCACTTAACAGACCGTTTAATCCAAGAAGGCGCTGATGTCTATGCTTTTGTTCATGAACATGATAATAGGATTAAGTTATTAAAAGATTATTGCTCTATATTTCATACTGACCTTCTTGATGGAGATGCTCTATCAAAGTCAGTCAGAGCGATTAAACCCAAAATAGTATTTCATCTTGCAGCAATAGTGAATGTAGATCGTTCTGTCAATTTAATAAACGATATGATGAGGGTTAATTTCCAAGGCACTGTGAACCTTCTGAGTACTCTTGAAAAGATCGATTATGAATGTTTCGTAAACACGGGCACTTGTGAAGAGTACGGTGATAATCCTGTGCCTTTCAAGGAAGATCAGTGCCCAAGGCCGGTCTCTCCCTACTCATTCTCCAAAGCCTCGTCTACTCTGTACTGTTCCATGATCGCTAAGACTAAAGGCTCTCCAATAATTACATTAAGACCTTTCCTGACATATGGTCCTTTTCAGGTTTCACGGATGCTTATTCCTGATACAATTATGAAATCCTTAAAGAGAGAAACGCTTGACATGACAAAAGGGGAACAGACAAGAGAATTCAATTTTGTTGAAGATATTGTAGATGGTTACTTAAAAGCTGCAATAAAACCAGAGGCTAAAGGCCAAATTCTTAATATTGGGAACGGGAGAGAGTACACAATAAGAGAGATTGTTTTAAAGATTCTCGATATTATGGGTAATCCTATTACTCCATCTATAGGTTCCCTCCCATATAGACAAGGAGAGACATGGCATTTCTATTGTGATAATTCAAAAGCCAAACGCATACTAGGATGGAGTCCAAAGGTTGACTTAGAAGAGGGGCTAAAAAGGACTATCGAATGGTTTGTGGAAAATCCACATGAGTGGGAAGAGTAAATGCAAAGAGTAGAGATTAAAGAACTTGATTATTTTGAGGATGATAGAGGCTGGTTATTAAAAGTGCTAAAACAAGAGTATTTTGGGAAAAACACGCTGGGAGAAATTTACATTACAACTGCGAATCCAGGTATTGTAAAAGCGAAACACTACCATAAATACACAAACGAGTGGTTTTGCGTGATAAAAGGAACAGGGAAACTCGTCTTACAAGATTTAGACACTGAGGAAAAAAAGGAGATTACTATGGGGGATGGAAAATTTGTTACAGTGAAAATCCCGTTCGGTATTGTTCATGCAGTAAAAAATATCGGGAAAGAGATGATGTATTTAATAGCTATCGCTGATCAACCTTACAATCGTGAGAATCCGGATACGTATTTTTATAATTTAGTTATTTGAATAGTTCAACAAGGAACGCTTAACATTAAGTAGATAAGGTTGAATAATAAATGAGGTTCAGTTTTTTTATTGAGAGAAGAATAATTTATTTACTCTCAATGGGTATTATAATAGGCACAGTTGTGGGTTTTATTCTCTCAGCATATTCTATAACAGCAAATCGGTATATCCAATATGAGATGTATCGATTAGCTGCTTTTGTTTTTCAAAAAAATATAAACTATAGCATCTTTTTTTCTATTGTTGGAGTAATAGGATTTTATCTCCTTTTATTTTTACTCATTAAGAAAATGAAGTTAGACAAGGTCAAAGTCATACATTTTTTCGAAATAGTCATGGCTATCTCTATTGTAACTATAGCTGTGGATTGGTTGATTAGAGAACTTACGGATTTGACATTGATCTATGGATTAAAAGATCTTTTGAGGATGATATCTGTTTATTTTAATTATAAAATATCGCTAAAAGAATTATTCGGAACGATAATAGAACAGCTTAAGTATTTTATAATGCTCAGTTGTTGCGGTATTGTTGTGATACCATTTTTTTATTGGTTAATCAAAAAGTTTCCATCAGATAACATATCAGAATTTATACAAAAAAAACATATTGTGAAAACGGCGTTTCTTTTTTGTGGTTTACTGATAATTGTAAACCTTGGCATTATTGTTGAAAAGAGAAAAGATGCCAAAGAAGAACCCAATGTTATTTTTGTTGTGATTGATGCGCTAAGGGCAGATCATGTCAGCTCTTATGGGTATAAAAGGCCGACCACCCCAAATATAGATAGACTGAGCAGAGATGGAATACTTTTCAAAAAGGCATTTAGCCAAGGTAATAGGACCACAATTTCTATGCCTTCCATGTTTACAGGGCTATATCCATCTGACCCAGGTCATTACGTATTTCGGAATCTTGAGCATAGATATGCACCATTGAATAATAGATTTACTACTCTTACAGAGATACTTAAGAATGCTAACTATGTAACACAAGCAGTATCATGTCAACCATGGATTTCGCCAGACTCAGGTTTTGGGCAGGGGTTTGACCGGTTTGAAATCATTAGCGGCGCATTGGATAATCTATGTGACAAAAAAACGATGCAAAGAGCGCTTGAATGGCTAGACAAGAACTCAAACAAAAAGTTTTTTCTCTTTCTTAATTTAATGGGCCCACATACACCATACAATCCTCCGAAACCATATGATAAAATTTACACTTCGAAGAACAATGATAACTCCAAATGGATTTCAGACCTAAATAATTCTTTACTTCAGGATAGGCATGACGAATATTATAGAATTTTAATGAATAGGACCAAAGAGAATACTACAAAGGAAGAATTAAATCAGTTAATGGCGTTGTATGATGGGAAAATAACATTTACTGACGTACAAATAGGGTATTTAGTCGATAAACTAAGGTTATTGAAAATATATGATAATACACTTATCATATTGACAGCGGATCATGGGGAAGCTTTTCTTGAGCATAACAAACTATTGCATGGCAATTATATATATAATGAAGAGATTCATGTACCATTAATAATGACGTATCCTAATAAAATACCAAAGGGTAAAACAGTAAATAGTGTTGTTGAGCTTGTTGATATTTTACCTACCATTACAAATATGATTGGTATCCATATAGATAGAATCAAAATGCGTGGCATTTCTCTATATCCATTGGAAGGTAATTCTAATTATTCAAATCCATATGCATATAGTGAAGGAAGCTTTTCAATAAAAGAAGGAAGAGGTTTTACAAAATACATGAATGACAAATGGAGTCTTATTTGTGATAACAGTGATTGGAGATGTGAACTTTATGATCTAGAGAATGATCCTAAAGAAGAAAAAGATCTTGCAAAAAGCGAACCAGAAATCGCTTTAGGATTAAAAGATGAGCTTTTTGAATTAATCAATGTTCAGATGTATCCGTCACTTCAAAAAGTGAAAACAATAAGAATTCCTGAAAAGACAAAGGAAAGGTTGAGATCTTTGGGGTATTTACAATAAAATTATCATTCTATCATACGAATAGATGAGTCTTCCGATTTAAATTATGCAATATGGGAATCAGATGAAACAAAGGACAATAAAAAATAATACACTGAAACTCGGAATAGGATTTGTGTTTAGTATAATCTTTTTATTTATCGCATTTCGGCAGGTGGATCTACAGAAGCTACTTGAAGTCCTTAGAGGTTCCAACAGTAATCTACTCATGCTTGCTATTTTTGTGATGTTTTTAAGCCATTGGTTTAGGGCAATGAGGCATAGCTATCTATTAGAGTCAGTTGAACAAATAGAGAACAAGACGCTTTTTTCAGCCCTCATGATTGGTTACATGGCTAATACAATTCTCCCAGCTCATTTAGGCGAGTTTCTAAGGGCATATGTAATCGGAAAGAAAGAAAGAATATCAGGAAGCGCAGTATTTGCAACAATTGTTGTGGAGAGGATATTAGACGTGTTGTCACTTCTTCTCATTATGGGGCTCATCATAATGGTTTATCCTTTTCCAGGGGCTGTTAAAATCAGTGCTTATTTAACCTTTGCCTTTGCAATAGGAATAATTGGATTTTTAGCTATCTTAAAGTTAAATTCTGAGTTGACCCTTCGTTTTGTAAAGATCATCGTCAAGCCCTTTCCTAAAAAGATAGCTTCCAAAATTTTCGAATTAATCGATTCTTTTAGCGAAGGAATAGTGGCCCTCAAAGACAGGAAAAGTTATTTTTTTGTCTTCATCTTATCCATAGTCATTTGGGTGTGCTATGCGTGTTTTTTTACCATTGGATTCTATGCCTTTGATTTTGTCGCTCTATACAATCTGCCTATCGGAGCGAGTTTTGTTGTCCTCGTCATTACTACTATCAGTATTTTAGTACCTTCTTCACCGGGATATATTGGAACGTACCACTGGCTTTGTATGATATCCTTAAGCTTATTTGCTATACCGGAAAGCCCCGCCCTGGGTTATGCCATAGTCATGCATGCGCTCAGTACGATTCCAATCGCGATTGTGGGGATTGTCTTTGCCCTGAAAGAGGGGATAAATATCTCAAATGTGAGAACTCATGGGGAATTACAAGAGGTAACTGTTACAGATTGAGCAGTTTTCGTCGTATTTATCAATACCATCAAAAACCTTTAAAACTTTCTGCCCTTTACAAAGAGAGGTTGTATTGATTTGCACCTTTGAAAATGGAGGGGATAGTTTTTTTTTAGGTTAAATAACAACTGATATGGATCCTTTAACGCATACTCTTCTGGGAATCACACTAGCAAAAGCGGCTGGTGCGTCAGGGCCTTACGAAATAGGGATAATAAGTGCTACTGTGGGAGGAGCCTTGATAGCAGACAGTGACTTTGTTATCCGGCCGTTGGGCTCAACTTTGACAATCCGTTTTCATCATGGCCCTACTCATTCGTTAGTTTGTGGATTGCTCTTGTCGGCTTTGTGTGCGGCTATTGCTGCTTTCATTCCCCTATTACTGCTTTCGTGGTGGAAGCCCTCGTTCTTCTTATTTTGGGCATTCGCATATTTAGGCTTTTTATCTCATGTGGGTCTTGATTTGTGCCTTCATTGTAATGGTTTACAGGTTCTCTGGCCTTTCAACAATCGCTGGTTTCGTTGGCCACTATTCATCGGTTTGAATCCTTTGACTTCATCTGCCCGGTGTGCTGAGAGGTCTTTTCTTGTCTGCTCATTATGTCAATTGCATAGTCTCAGCAGAAACCGTGTTTTTTATATTTTAATAGGTGGCATCATCTTACAGACAATACTTTGGTCACGGGGAAGATGGGTTGCCTTAGGAACATTTTTGTGTCTTATTCTATATGTATTATACGCTTTCTACAGAAAAAGAACAGCAAAGCAACTAGCAAGAGATACTTTCACAGCTGTGGAGAAATTTGAGATCTTTCCTGCAGATTTTAGCACAGGGCGTTGGTTGGCTTTAGGGAAAAATAAAAAGGGTTATGAAGCGGTTACAATCGACCTTCAACGTAGTGATATTGTATCGAAAACCTTTTTTCAAATTCAATCAATGCAAGATATTGATAATAGCTTGAAAGATGAAAGAGTCAAAAATACCCTGAGAAACTATATCGTTCCTTATGAAACTGTGAAAGAAGGGGATAATGGCCAGCGAGAGATATTCTTCTGGGATCTTGCTTATTATTTTACACCTGAAGTAACGCTTCACATGGCGAAAGTAAGACTGAACGAGGCTGGGAAAGTTGAATCAATTGATTTCAGGGAACGCTGGTAATTCTAAACTGTATGAAATTGAACATACTTAATATAGTTAATTCTCAGGGAAAGATTTATCATGAGCCGTCAGCGGATATGATTGGTAGAAATATGTTAAAGGACAAACATATTATTCTTTATCTAATAGTCTTTTTTGCACTTGTCCTTAGGCTATATGGAATAAATTTTGAAGTTCCGCATCCGGATGACTATATAACGGTTCAAGGAGCAATGCATTTCGGGCTTGCAAATGTGACGCCAACAGGCTATGGCCTTTACGGTCTCTATGTGTGGCCGGCCTTTTTCATGGTTGACATTCAGTTAATCCTCTTTACTCTCTATTTTTTTATCGGGTGGGCAGTGGGAATCTTTCCATCTATTGAGGTGTTTAGAAATTATTATATTACTGACCCGTCTAGTTTTTATCTCATAGGCCGTATCATGTGTATATCTTTTGGTACGGGCACCGTATGGATACTGTATTACATGGGTGTGAGGTTGTACAATCATAAGGTAGGCTTGTTGGCTGCCCTTTTTCTTTCCGTCAGTTTCATACACAGTTTTCATTCACAATTTATACGACCTGATGTTCCGTCAACATTCTTGATTGTCTTGGTTATGTTGTTCTCTATGATGATTTACGAGCAAAAAAATATGAAATTCTATGTATATGCTGGCATTATAACTGGCCTTTCAGTTGCAACCAAATTCACATCGGCAATTGTACTAGTACCGATTTTGGCAGCACATATAATGGCCGAAGGAAAAGATCTGTTGCATGAGAGGACTAGAAGACATGCGGAGAAAAACAGAATTCCGGTAATACTAATAACCGTGGGAATCTTTTTGTCGATTGGAAGTCTTTTGACTCTCAAATTTGTTTTTCCTCTCCTGGAAGGTATACATTTTTCATCTCACCCGGAAGTGAACAGTCAATTCCTCATTTTACTCGATAAACTGATGTATTGGGGAGCATTTCTTGGGATTGGTCTGGTTTTACTTGGTGGTGTATTGATATATTTCCCGACTGCAACAAATATAATATTAAATCTATTGACCAGCAAGAAACTTCTTTATTGTACTGTTGCCGTTGTGATAAGTTTTTTCGCCTTTGACCCACTTTTTTTTCTCGACTTTAAAAATCAATTGCGCATCTTGCTTACAGATCCAAATTTTATGGGGAAAAACAATTTATTTGTAGGCGTTGACAGCCTTGGATTTTTTGGAAACCTGTTGTGGTATCTAAAGGGACCACTCAATTGGGGGTCGGGACTTCACTTTGAGATTATGGCCGGACTTGGTCTGTTGCTTACTTTATACAGGAAAAGAAGAGAGGACTTTATTATATTGTCGTTTGTTTTTTTCTATTTTATCGTAATTGGATTCGGTAAGTTCAAATGGGAACGTTACATCATAACCTTAATGCCCTTTGTGGCTCTTTATGCTGGAATGTTTCTACATACTTTAATAGGGACTCAATTGTTATCCAAGACATCTGCAAATACAAAAAATACTTTCTTGTTATGTATTACTCTTGTACTCATTGCTCTGCCTACAATCAACATTGTACGTTATGATTATCTGCTTACCCAGAAAGACACAAGGGTAATTGCAAAAGAATGGGTAGAGAAGAACATCCCTCCTGGAAGTAAGGTCGGCCAGGATTCTTATACAGGGGAACTTTCTCATGAGCTTTTTCAGGTTACTAAAATGTTTTCAATAAGTAGCACACCCTTCACATACTACCGGGAGAACGGATATCAGTACCTCTTGGTCAGTGACACACAATACAAAAGATATTTGGCTGAACCTGATAAATATCCAGGCAATGTTGAGTTTTATAAAAATCTGTTTGCCGAATGCAAGTTGATCAAAGAGGTTAAACCGAGAGACGATCTGTGGCCGGAGCCGAATGACAGGTTCACAAAATACCACATCCACATCTCACCAAGAATTAGAATATATAAGATCAGTTAGCGTTGATCCGAAAATCTATGGCTGTGAAATAAAAGGAGAATCATATGAAATGCGTTTTAGCAATGCCATCATGGAGTCTTGCAGAATCCCATTCTAAAGCTATGGCAAAGAGTGTTGCGGGAGTTTGGCCGCCGCCTGGATTGATGTCTATAGCCGCAGTGCTGAGAGAGGCGGGCCACGATGTAATAATCCTTGACGGGACCCTTCTTTCACAAGAAGAAATAGTAAAAGGAATAATGAGATTTGAGGCCGATTTCGTGGGAATATATGCCGTCAGCCTTCTATGGCCCAAGACAAAGGATCTCGCCCTTCGCATCAGAGAAAGAAGACCGGATATTTTTATAGCCGTAGGAGGTCCTATGCCTTCGTTTTTTAAAGAAAAATGTATTGAAGAGTGTTCGGCCATCGATGCCGTCTGTTTCGGCGAAGGAGAATACACAGCAAGAGAAATTGTGGAAAGACTGGAAAAAGGAGAATCACTGGAGGGATGTAAAGGAACCATAATAAATTCAAAAGAGGGAATAATTCGAAATTTGGAACGACCTTTGATAGAGGATATCGATGCCTTGCCCCCTTATGCGCTTGATCTCGTTGAGATGCACAGATATACACCTCCCATTGGACACTATAGCAGACTTCCTATAGCGCAGATGATGAGCGCCAGAGGATGTCCTCTTGAATGCATCTACTGTTATAGGGTGAATGGAAAGACGATTAGATTGAAGTCAGCGAAAAACGTGGTTGATGAAATGGAACATTATGCCAAGAACTTTGGTGTAAAAGAGATAAAATTTTGGGATGATCTGTTTACTTTTGACAAGGAAAGAGTCTTTGAAATTTGTGATGAAATACGACGAAGAAATCTTAATCTTACGTGGTTTTGTGCATCAAGAATAGACACTATAAATGAGGACTTGCTGAAGAGTATGGCTGAAGCAGGTTGCTGGTGCATCCTCTACGGCATAGAGACAGGCGTGTCAAAGAACCAAAAAACGATAAAGAAAAATCTTGATCTTTCAAGAGCAGAGGAAACCATACGTCTCACACATAAACATGGAATCAAATCCTACGCCACCTTTATCCTGGGAATTCCCGGCGAAACGTATGAAGATGGCCTGGAGACAATACGGTTTGCTAAAAAGCTGAACGCCTACTATACTGAGTTTTTTACATTTACTCCCTTCCCGGGCTCCCCAGTTTATTCTAGAATTGAAAAGTATGGCACCATGAGTCATGAGCTGTGTGATACAGGAATGCACAAGATGGGATTTGTCCCCCACTCCATGACGAGGGAAGAATTATCTAAACTTTGTACCTTGTCGTATAAGAGTGTTTATCTCAGGCCAAAATATATTGTGCGACAGTTTCTAAGCGTAAAATCATGGTTAGACATAACCCATCTTTTAAGGGGAGCGGTCGGAATCGGAAACATGGTTTTGGGAAGGCATACAAAGTAAGGCAGAATACTCAGAGAAAGGATTGAACATATGATTGATCTCCCTTTAGTTTCAATAATTATCGCTTGCAGAAGTGTTGATCAGGATACTAGGAAATGCATAGACGAATGTAGGAAACTCAACTATCATGAATGCGAAATACTTGTACTGCCCGATTTTGTTGAAGAGGTGAATGCTGATAAAGTTATTGTTATCGCAACGGGCGTCGTAAAACCCTCTGCGAAACGAAACCTTGGAATGCGTAAAGCAAAAGGCAGCATCTTTGCCTTTATAGATTCCGACGCTTATCCCGAAAGGGAATGGCTAACAAATGCCGTTGCCTATTTTCTTTCCAATAAAGGAGTGGGAGCTATTACCGGTCCGAATCTTACTCCCGCAGAAGATAACTTCTATCAACAGGCGGGAGGAGATGTGTTGGAATCCTTTGTCGGCCTGGGCAAATTAAGCAGACGGTATAGAAAAACGAAAAAGGACTATGAAACGCAGGATATCATGTCGTGTAACTTCTTACTTCCAAGAGAAATAGCTGAAAACCTCAATGGTTTTGATGAATCATTGCTTACCGGGGAAGACTATAAACTGGGGTTGGAGATCCTGTCAACCGGGAAGAAGATAATTTATTCACCAAGTGTTTGCGTCTATCACCACCGAAGACCTCTATTCCTGCCACATTTAAAACAGATGTGGAATTATGGCCGAGACAAGGGCTTGTTGATGCGTGAGTTTTTCTCATTGAGTAAGCTTGTATATTTTCTTCCCTCCTTGTTCGTCATATGGGTCATCGGGGGTATGTTTGTCGCACTTTTTAATGGCGGTGGTTTCCTCAAACTCTATGCGCTCTCCCTTTTTGGATATTTAGGTATTATCCTTACAGGAAGTTTGAAGATAGCGAATAAAAAAAGATTGGCCTGTGTCTTGATCGGTATATGCTCAACACATATAGCTTACGGAATAGCATTTATCAAAGGGATAATGACTATGAAAAGCATGTTGAAAACCCCTTAACACATACAAATATTTATTGAAAAGCCACATAATACATTACAAGCGGAGTTCATTATGACTCGAGGTAGATCAAATCAAGACCAGATCTTTGTTTCTCTGGTAATTCCTGCGTATAATGAAGAGAAAAGGATTAAGGATAGCTTAATAAAGATACAAAAATATCTTGAACAAAAGTCGTATATTACTGAGTTGATAGTCGTCGATGATGGAAGTAAAGATAAGACGTTGGCAATTGCCAGAGAGTGCTTAGATGGGATGTATGGATATAGAACTCTCACGTATGAAAAGAACAGAGGAAAAGGCTATGCCGTAAAAACAGGAGTACTGGACGCAAAAGGCATGTATATTGTTTTCTTAGATGCTGATTTATCAACCCCCATAGAAGAGCTTGATAGATTCTTGAAGACCTTGGAGCAGGGGTATGATATTGTCATAGGAACAAGGAAGAATAAAGAAGCGCGTGTTGAAATCAGACAGCCTTTATTCAGGGAGTTTTTAGGAAAGGGATTCACACTCTTATCGAATATTTTTGTGGTAAAAGGGATATCTGATATCACATGTGGATTCAAAGGTTTCAAGAGAGAAGTCGGACGCGACATCTTTAAAAGGCTGTTGATAGACAATTGGAGTTTTGATGCGGAAATCCTGTTCCTGTCTCAGAAACTTGGATATAAGATCAAGGAAATACCTGTTACCTGGTATGATGCTGAAGGCACTAAGGTAAGGTTATCAAAGGATGTCTTTGGTTCGTTGAAGGGAATATTCCAAATACAGATTAATTCTCTATTTAAAAAGTATAAAATAAAAAATCGGAGAATACAATGATTCAGGACAGGAAAATCGTTATTTTTATGCCAGCAAGGAATACAGCTCACCTTTTACGAAAAACCTATACTAATATCCCTGAAGGATTTGCAGACCAAATCATTCTTGTTGATAACGCGAGCACCGATAATACCGTAGAAGTTGCCCATTCCCTTGGGATGAAAGTAATCAGGCATGAAAACAATTTGGGCTACGGAGGCTCTTTGAAGACAGGATATGCAACTGCCATAAAAGAGGGGGCTGATATTGTTGTTATGCTTCATTCTGACAACCAATACGACCCACAAATCCTGCCTCAGATTATAAAACCTATATTGGATGGTGAAGCCGATGTTGTATTAGGCTCCCGGATACTAGGTGCTCAAACCAAAATAGGAGGCATGCCGTGGTGGAAATACCTGGCGAATGTTCAACTGACCAAGTTGATAAATAAAGCAATTGGATCGGATATAGCCGAATTCCATACAGGATATCGTGCTTATAACAGAAAGGTTTTGGAAAATCTTCCATATCGATACTGTTCGGATAATTTTCTGTTTGATACAGAGATTACAATACAAGTAATAAAGCACGGATTCAAAGTAGAGGAGGTTCCTATTCCTACCCGGTATTTTTCTGGTGCATCTACAATGACATTTAAGCAATGCGTTATCTATGGAATAGGTATTATAGGATCTCTGTCGAGGTTTTACATTCATAAACTTAATATAAAGAAGTCCAGGAAGTTCAGTAAAATCTATGAGTACTATGAATAGAGTAATGACATATTATCACATACATCGAGAATAGAGATAAGTCATGTTCAGATTTGTATTGATCAATCCACCCCAGTTATATCTCCTGGCCCAATTAGCAAGTTTCATAGTTCCGCCTATAGGCATCGCATACATTGCCTCATATGCGAGATCAAAGAGTCATGAAGTGGAGATTATAGATGCTTTTGGGGAAGGGATGAATAACTTCATAGATAGTGATGATATAAAATTAAAAGGGCTCTCTTTCGAAGAAATTATCAAAAAGATTCCATTGTTGATTTCATAGGCATTTACAGCCTTTTTTCTCATGCATATCCCACTGTGAGAGAACTGGCGCAAACCATAAAAACTGCGTTTGACAATGTGCCAATAGTCTAGGTGGAGTGCACCCTACAGCGCTTCTTGAGTTAGTAATGGAGAATCCTTGTTTCGACTACATCGTTCTCGGAGAGGGGGAAAAAACCATATGCAACCTATTGAAAGGCTGGAATCCAGCGAAGATGTGAATGACATAAACGGCCTTGTAGTCAGAAAGAATGGAGGGATAGTCATCAACAAAAAGACAGAATTGATGGAGGATCTAGGTAGTCTGCCCTTCCCAGCATATGACCTTCTTCCCATAGAGAAATATATTCGGACGAAGAGTCCCCAAGGTGCATGGAGAGGACGGTTCTTGCCAATTATTCCGACAGGGGCTGCAACTACAGGTGCAAATCTTGCACTGCTTCTATTATGTGGCATGTGTTATGACGAACCAGATCACCCCAAAACGTTGTGGATGAGATGGAGTTTGTTCATAGCAGACTGAATGTGACTGACTTCCACTTTGAAGATTTAACATCAGTATCCAGCAGGGAATGGATTATTGGATTATGTGATGAGATAGACAAAAGAGGCTTGACGATCACATGGCAGCTTCCCAATGGAATACGTTCAGAGATAATAGATGAATATATCATAAAGAGAATGAAGACAAGTGGCTGTACAAATATCACGTTTGCGCCGGAGAGTGGATCCACTGAAGCTCTTCCATGAATAAAAAGCTCGATTTAAAGAATATTATACGAGCTTCAAGAATGGCTGTAAAACAGGGGATGGTTGTGATTGCATTTGTTGTATTAGGGGTTCCTGGAGAGAATGTGAAGAGTCGAAATCCTTAAAATTATTGAGAAAGCTAGCATTGATAGAGGTTCATGAGGTCAGCATTACGACTTTTACAGCGCTTCTCGGTTCAGAATTCTTTTATGAACTTCTGAAGTACGATAAGGTCGTCATTTAATGACGATTTTTTTCGAGACCTTCTGTGCATGTCAGATTTATTATCAGCCTATTCTTGGCTTGACGGCATTTCAGATAAACAGTTGAATGGATATCGGTTATGGGGATTTCCCCAATTCTTCTTTCTCTCATATCCCGTCCCTGGCGGTTATTTAGAGGCCTCTGGAATGTGTTTCGAGGCAAACAAGAGACTAAAGTTGAAAAGCTGGCGCATGAAAAGTTGGTGGATGCAGCCGGAATGGCCAGAAGACTTTTCTTAAAGCAGCAACCTACCACTTCATGAAAAGACAATGACAATCTATTAAATAGGATAGCGAATCTATGCCAAATATTGTGCTATTTAATCCTGCTGTATGGAAAAGTGTCGGAGACGTTGTTTTGCCCTTGTCTCTGCTCGCTATCTCTTCCTTTTTAAAGTCGGAGTATGAGGTTGAGATAATTGACCAACAAGTTGATCCTAAATGGAAGAACAACCTTAGAAATGCGCTTAAAAGAGAGCCTTTATGTGTTGGAATCACCTGCATCACCGGAAGACAGGTACAGTTTGCATTGTCAGCCTCTTGTATTGTAAAAGATGAGAGTGACATCAAAGTAGTTTGGGGAGGTATACAGGCCAGTCAGGCGCCTGAGGTTACACTTTCTCATCCACTCATCGATATCATAGTCACTGGTGAGGGATATCTTACTTTCCCAGAACTTGTTGAAGCACTCAATTATGGCGAGCATCTGGCAGGTGTAAGAGGAATATGGTTTAAAGAAGGCAAGAAATTGATCAAGAACCAGGAGCGTCCTTTTGTTGAAATGGACCAACTTCCGAACATCCCATATCACCTTGTCGACGTTGAGAAGTATATCCGTAAGGAAGGGAAAAGTCGTTCCCTGGATATCATTACATCTTCAGGATGCCCTTACTCGTGCAACTTTTGTTATAACAATGCATTTCATAAGTCATGCTGGAGAGGTATGAAAGCAGAAAAGGTGATTGAGAATATCAAAACACTTATAAACAGGTATGATATCAATCATATACGAGTTCTTGACGACCAATTCTTTGTAAATAAAAAGAGGGACTTGCAGGTTGTGAATGGGATAAGGGAAATCGTCCAAAATGGCCGTTCTGATTTTCACTGGGAGGTCATGGGGGCTCACGTAAATAGCGTTGTCAAATGGGACGACGCGTTCCTGAAGGCATTAGATGAGAGTAACTGCGAAGTGATAACTGTCGGTATTGAAGCAGCATCCCATAGAATTCAGAAGATGATCAAAAAAGGCCTGACTATGGAGAAGGTTTTACAGGTAAATCAGTTACTCAAGAAGACAGGGATCCGGCCTCTTTATTCGTTTATGAGTGGATTCCCCACGGAAACTGATGATGATATTAAGGAGATGATCAACTTAATGGATCTGCTGAAAAACGAGAACCCCAACATTGACTGTGGACTGATACATCCCTATGTTCCTTATCCTGGCACCGAATTGTACAAGATGGCTGTTCAAAAAGGATACAAAGCGCCTGAAACTCTTGAAGATTGGGCAGAATATTCGTGGGACAAATACACTCAGCTCTCCATACCCTGGCTAAGTAAGAGAAGACAGCGCATGCTCCTTGATCTCTATTATTGCAGTGCATTGATGAATCCCGACTACACGTATGTCACATCAAAGATATACCCTTATGTTGCCAGGCTTTTTTCGAGACTTGCGAGATATCGAATGAAAGAATTGGATTTTAGGTTTCCTGTAGAGATTCGATTGATGGAATTTGCAAAAAAGGTATTTGTTGAATCGAACTGACCAATCATATTAGCTCAAAATATATGAAATTGAATAAAGATACTCATAAAAATGTTTTTATGCCACGAAAGATCCTCATCCTATTTTTTTTGCTAGGAGTCTCTTTTGCATTAAGATTTTATTTTATGCAATTTAGAGAAATTATCGATAATGATGGTGTACATTATGTCATGCTGGGTAAAAATCTGTTTTCAGGTAACGGATACACTGAGCCTGAAGGTATTTATCAATGGTATTATCCTCCATTCTTTCCAATAAATGTCGGTCTTTTGTGGGTTTTAATTCGTGATATAGAAATGGCCGGTGAATGGATTTCTCTCATATACGGTTCTTTATTACCAATAGGGGTCTTTTATGTCGCGTATCTGATTTATAACTTCAAAACCGGCTTAATCGCAGGTTTTTTGACGGCCCTTTTTCCTCCTTTCATTGAGTTTTCATCTTCTGCTACAGCGGAGATTATTTTTACTTCTTATACTATAATATTTGCGTGTTTGGGGTATATTTTAATAAAAAAGCAACGCATCTTGTTGCTTTTGCCTTTAGGCTTGCTAGCTGGTATTATATATTTAACCAAACCAGCTGGAATTCAATATCTTGGTGTTTCTATTCTTTTAATGAGCATGTGGGCCTGGTATGGGAGTCGTGGGAAAATAGCCATTATAAAAGGCATGATCACCTTTCTTATTGGGTGGGCGATTTTATGCAGCCCTTACCTTATTTATTTGCACAATCACTATGGGCGCTGGACTTTTTCTGAATTGTCTACTCGAAATCTTTACCGTACTGTGCTCGTGAGCAATAATGAAAGCAAAGAAAAAGAATATATATTAACCGAAGACAAAAAAGAAATGGTTTATTTTACGTCTCCTTCATACGCTGGAAAGGATCTAGGAATATGGGATGTTTTTCAAGATGATCCTCACATGTTTCTTTATGGGTATTTCCAAAATCTGGTTATACAAACAAAACGTGTTTTTACATATGGTCACACAAAAGTAACCGGACTCTTGTTTTTGTTGGTTGTTGTTTTTAGCTTTTTAAGAAATCATTGGAGTCGTCAGGGCATCATTAACATGGCCTTTTTGGGGAGTATGTTACTTCCATTCTTTACCTATCCCCTGGTTTCTTCAGAAGCTAAACGTTGGTTGTTGCCTTTTATAGCAATATTAATGGTTTTATATGCCAAAGGAATTGTTGAGATACAAGAAGGGGTGAGATCGTGGAGGATATTTCCTAAAAGTAGGCATGTTCAGTTCTTAAGAGGTTACGGTGTGTATGTAATAATCATTTTATGTATTAGCTTCGAGACGTTAAGCATTTTGCCCACATCTATTAAAAGCCAACAACATTACTATCCCATAGAGCATAAAGAAATGGGATTATTGATGAAAGAAAATAAGATCTCTAAAGATGTGGTGATCATGTCGATAACACCCCAAACGTCTTTTTATGCACAAGCGAAGTTTAAAGTTATTCCCTGGGGTGAATATTCGGATATTATCGATTATGCAAGATATCATGGTGTAAACTATTTTGTAGTAGATGAAACATACATACCGAGAAGGCGCCCTCAACTGGCTTTCCTCTTAGATGAAAATAATACTCCTTCGGAATTAAAATTAAAACACAAATTGATAGGTAAAAACAAAAAAAAGATCCTTGCATATGAATTTACGAAAGGAGCAAGCCTTTAAAAAGAATTGTTTTTTTGATTATGTTTTTGTCATTAATCATAGAATTAAAGTCTTTCAGACTTCCGACAAGCCTGTCTCCTCTCTTGATTAAGGTGTATTACAGCCTTGCTGTTGATGATAATTATGGATAAAGGAGAATACTCATGTTAACGGAACAACTTTGCTATAAAAAGCATGCAAAAATAATATTACAGTCAAGCGTTCTATGGGGCATTTGGGCCGCACTCTTTGAATCCTTTAAAATAGTTACCAGTAGTTCTGTGCGATACTTAGGAACTTGGGATGTTGTTACTATTACTTTTACGATCTTCTTTGCATATTCGGTTTTGTGGTGTGTCGCACTTTCCATAATTGGATTAGTCTCACATCCATTTTGGAGAAGACGGAATGTCTCGGAAAGGACACTGCTCTTAAGTTATCTGTGCATTTCTCTCCTTTCATACAACTGTTTATGGATTTTTTATCAAGTAGGAAATAAGCTATTATATAATTCCATACATGGGATATTTCAATCTTTAACTTTACTCATTGGGGCAGCCTTAATAGCCTTTGGCGTCTTTAAAATAACAAGCACTCTATCTAGAAAGAGATACTTCGAGGGGATCGGAGTAATAACCTTTGCATTTGGGCTCTCTACTATTTTTTATATGGTGTTGTATGTCTTTCTAAAATCAAAAGCCTCTCAAGGTTATCTTCATCCGCTTTATTCTATTGCCTTGTTTTTACCATTTTTACTTGTTTTTGTGTCTTTGACTTTTATTTTTACTAAACTCAGTGTACGTTTATATCGTACCAATCTTTTTTCTCTCGCTCATAAATCAGAATCATTAACGATAGTAGCCATATGTGTATCCTTTATTTTTTGTTTTGTTTATCAAGGACTGACAAAAAAGGATGTGCCCCAAGGAAAGCCCAACATTCTTTTTATTTCAATTGATACCCTTCGTGCTGACCATGTTTCGATTTACAACGAAATAGAAAAGGAGACATCCCCTAACATTGACAGGATTGCTCAAAAGGGCTATGTCTTCAAGAGGGCCTATACACCCAGTTCTTGGACGCTCCCAGCACATGCATCAATGATGACGGGATTATTTCCCTCATCCCATCAAGCGGATAGAAGTCTTCATCAAACAATGAGTTGGCCTGTTGATCCATTACCCTATTCCGCTCTAACCCTGGCTGAAATTTTAAGAGACAATGGATATCGAACAGCAGGAATAATCAGTAATCCATTCGTATCTTCCACTTTCGGAATGCATCAAGGGTTTGAATTTTTTGATGATCAAGTAGACTTATTTGAAGATATAAGATACCTTTCTCTCAAGGATTACTCAATTTTATTTAAAATTTTAGAGATATTTAACATAATCGATAAGGATGACTATGATGGCGAGCAGAGGGTAATAGAGGTAAATAAGAGGGCACTGGACTGGTTTCAAAAGCACAGGGACGATTCAGCCCCTTTCTTTCTTTTCTTACATTACAATGAACCTCATTTTACGTACGAACCACCTTGGCCTTACAACAAAAGTAAAAGCGGAATGCAATTAGATTACTTTACAGATATTGAGCTCCTTAATGAAGGTCAATTTAGTCTCAGTTCGTATGGGTTAAATGATTTGACCGCTCTGTACGACGGAGAGATTAGTTATCTTGATCATCATTTAGGGATTTTCTTCAAGAAATTAAAGCAATGGAATCTATTGGACAATACGCTAGTCATTATTACATCAGACCATGGAGAGAGTTTCAATGAACATGAGATTTGGCAGCACGGAAACAGCCTTTATGAGGAGCAGATTCGAGTGCCATTAATCATCCAGCATCCAAAATTGGTACCGAGTAGTATATTTGATAATGACAACATCGCACAGCTTGTCGATCTGATGCCTACAATACTTGACATCCTTCAAATTCAAATACCGGCTCATATTCAGGGAAGGAGTCTTTTGCCGATTTTTCAAGGAAAACCAGAACTAAGCTTTAATTTAGCCTTTGCTGAGATTAGGGCTGATATCAACTGGAAAGCGCAAAATCCGAGATATGGAGATGCCATAAAGGCTGTTTTGAATAAAGAATGGAAATATATTTCATATGATAATGGGAGAGAAGAGCTTTATAATCTTGAGCTCGACCCGCAAGAAAAGAACAATTTATTTTCAGCAGAGATAATAAAGGCTAAAGAAATGAGAGAATTATTGAATGCATGGTCTCATGCAGTGTCACCAGAAAAAAGAGACAAAAAGGGGAAAATAGATGGCGGTAGATTAGAACAGCTACGGTCTCTAGGTTATCTGCAGTGAGAGGATTCTTTAAAGACACTCATCAATTATAGTACATCTGAAGCCTCTTGAAAAAAATATTCATCGTCTACACTCAATTGCCTACATTTGATCTTTAATCTGGCTATTACAAGAAAGGAGGAGATGTGAAAAGGCGTTGGTTTATAATACTGATATTTTCTATTGTGCTCCTATTAACTTCAGTACCGATTAGTTGCAATGAGAGAGACATGTCAACTTCCCATCCTGAATCTAGGAAAGGGTCTGTCGGTATTACTGATGTTCTTGTAGATGGAAAAAACTGTAGAAGCGCTCATATCACCACTCGTCCCCACAACCGGAAAGTACTTTACCATGAGCCAAGCAGAATATGGTTTATCTTTTATGGGACAGGTCACTGGATAGAGAACCTGGGTGAAGCTGGGCTTAAGAAGGAGAAGATAATGTGGCGGGCATCAAATGACGGGCAGACCTTCAGCTCTCCAATATCAGCCGTGGTGGGCAATGGCCATTCAAGCTCTACTGATGTACTCCTAGTGGGCGACCTCATCTATCTGATTCAGTCAAGGTTTGGATACTGGCGCTCAAAGGAGGACATTCCAGCGCTGTTAAATGGTAACCCTATATGGCATCCTAGCCGTATAGACCGTGAGAAACCGAACTATTACTCACCATATGAGGTTTTTCCCTTTTGTATAGCTGACAAGCGATTAGTCGCCGGCAAAGCCGTGGTTGCACTTCCAGGAGATGCACATATAGGACATATTGGACCACATTATGGATCCATAACTCGAGACACAAACGGGTATCTATGGATCGCAGCACGTGTATTAATCAAAGCAAATGGAAATTTGGCAACATGGGTATCCCGTTCCACCCGGCCTGATGATATCAGTACCTGGAGACCTCACACTGTTCTCTTCGAAAGCGCTGGCCCCGGTACCCATGCTCCTCAGATACTCGCCCTCGATAAAGGATATGTTGCCTGCGTCATTTTTACCAAGTATGAACAGATCACCGCTGTTTATATTTACAATCCGGATCAACAATCCTGGAGTGATCGTCAGATTATAGGCAGGGGATATAAGAGTAAAAGAGCATGTGCTGTATTCGATTCTAATAGCGAGCGTCTTCACGTTGTTTACACTGATGAAGAGGGTGATGCTCGACATAGGGTCTTGAGCAAACCATATGCTGATGTAAATTGGTCACCACCGCTCAGCGAATTTGGTGTTTTGGTTGCAAGAAAAGCCGGTGTAACTAAGGGTGATGATGACCTCACTCTTTCAATTGATCTTTCTAAAAAACCAGCACCATTAGCTCTTGTCCATCGTGGACCTGATCACCGCTTGCACCTTCGGTATTATGACGGGAAGAACTGGTTATCTAAAGATGTAAAGATAGGGCTTCAGGATAGAGCAATGTCGTGTGATGAAGCTTCTGCAGTAGTTGACTTCACCCATGGACTTGGGGTCCTCTACTGGTGTCAATGGAAAGACCCAAAGGTGAGAAAGCTAAAAGATAGCATTGGACAACTGCGCTTTACCTTAGTGAAGGATGTTGCTGCGCTATTTTTTAACAATAAGAGTTATGAGATAGAAAAATCTCCATAATCCAAAAAGTATTTTTTGCAAATTGGCAGATATAGTAAAAATTGAGAGATATTTTGAAAAAAAGTGATCCGGCTATCAAGTTTTCTAACATAGTTTCCTCTGAATAGTCTATGCTTTAACACATTCGCAAGAAAAATTAACATGAAGATTATTCGCACATTTAACTTGTATCGAAAGCTCAGGTTTTTATTTTTAGGATTGATTGCCTATTTTATAGGCGAGGGGACCGTCTATGCATACATAGGACCTGGCGCGGGCTTTGCATTTATATCATCCTTCTTTATCTTATTTGTCACATTCTTCTTGGCTATATCCACAATACTCTTTTGGCCCTTGCGGCTTATCATAAGGGCCTTTAAAAAGAAAAGACGAACCAATATGAACCATGGAATCCAAAGAGTTGTCATTGTCGGTCTCGATGGGATGGACCATGAGTTGACAGCCACGTATATGGAAGAGGGAAAACTTCCCCATTTGACTCAATTGAGTGAATCCGGAACCTTCAGAAAACTGCGCACTACTCTTCCTGCCATGTCACCGGTGGCCTGGTCTTCATTCATCACAGGTGTAGATCCCTCCAGGCATAACATCTTTGATTTCCTCAACCGTGATCTAAAAACCTATCTTCCAGAGTTATCATCCACAAAGATTGAAAGGTCTTTAAAGAGCCTTTCAATTGGGAAATATTCGATACCTCTGGGTAAACCATATATCAAACTCCTGAGAAAAGGTAAGCCGTTTTGGAATATTCTCAGTGAATACGGCATCTTTAGTTCAATACTGAGGGTACCTATGACCTTTCCTCCGGAAAAGTTGAACGGCGTTCTGCTCTCTGGCATGTGTGTTCCAGATCTGAAGGGGACACAAGGGACCTTTACGTACTATTCATCCAATGGAGATCCTGTAGGAAAACGGACAGGGGGTGTCCAGATCCCTGTTACTATTGAAGGGGCCAGGATCAGTACGTACATTCCCGGTCCAGATAACAATATAGTAACACAAGATGGTGAAATGCGAATCCCCTTGGATATAACACTCAAGGGGGAAGATGCAGCCGAGTTACGGATTTCCAGTGAAAGATTTATGCTGAAAAAGGGTTCATTCTCAAAATGGATTCAGTTGACCTTTAAACCAGTGTTCAACATGAAGATCAGGGGAGTATGCCGATTTTTCATTAAACAGATCAATCCCTTCTTTGAAATGTATATGACCGCGATACATATTGACCCTGAAAAACCAGCGCTTCCAATCTCTTCCCCTTTTTCATATTCGATCTATCTTTCTAAGATGATGGGAAGTTATGCAACACTCGGACTGGCAGAGGACACATGGGCATTGAATGAACGGGTGATAGATGAAGAAATGTTCCTTGATCAGGCCGATATATACCATCAGGAACGAGAAGAAATGTTCTTCAATGCCCTGGACAGAACGAAAAAAGGTCTTTGTGCTTGCGTCTTTGATATGACCGATAGGATACAGCATATGTTTATGCGTTTTCAATCAGTTGACCATCCTGCAAATGAAAATGATGAAAAAATAGAGAAGTATAAAAGCGTGATCCCTGATCTCTATCAGAGAATGGATTGTCTCATAGGCAAAATAATGAAAAAGATGGATGATAAGACTGTCTTGATGGTCATTTCGGATCATGGGTTCAAGCCGTTTAGAAGGGGAGTCAATCTCAATACGTGGCTTCATAAAAATGGCTATCTTTGTCTGAAAGATGAAAATGAGACAGGAGGGGAATGGTTTCAGAATGTTGACTGGAACAAGACAAGAGCATATACTTTCGGATTGAGCGGAATATACATAAATGAAAAAGGAAGAGAGTCCAAGGGGGTTGTACACTCTGATAAAAAAAAGGAATTGAACAGAGAGTTAAAAGAGCGATTACAGGGACTGGTTGATCATGAGAGAGGGGAAACGGCAATACGGAACGTCTTTATCACCTCTGAGCTTTTCAATGGTCCATACTTGGAGAGCGCTCCTGACCTGATCATCGGTTACAATGAAGGATACAGGGCTTCGTGGGGTGCAGCGGTTGGTAGAGCGGACGAAGAGATATTCGAAGACAACACAAAAAGCTGGAGCGGTGATCACTGCATAGATCCTGAGCTTGTTCCGGGGATATTCTTCTGTAATAGGAAAATCATCTCCAATGCCCCCCATATCAAAGACATAGCTCCCACTGTGCTCAACGTCTTTGGGGCAGAAGTTCCCTCTTACATGAGTGGGAAATCTTTGATTCACTCCGAGAGGGAGAAAAGACCTGAATGAAACAAATATCATACGCTTCGAGATAATTGGTAATGAACAGAAGAGAATTTCTAAAAACATCGGCTATCCTCGCTTTGGGGTGTAGTTTCTTGCCAGCAGGTTGTTGGTTTAACACCAAACCTCAAGGTAAAAAGAAAGTAATTGTGCTTGGTATAGACGGAATGGATACACACCTAACCCGAGAATACATGCGACAGGGACTTTTACCTAACTTCGCCAAACTCGCGAAAAGGGGATGTCTGCGATCTGTTGGTACCAGCATGCCTCCCCAAAGCCCTGTTGCATGGTCGAACTTTATCATTGGCGCTTCTTCGTCTGTGCATGGTATTTATGATTTCATTCACCGTGATCCCCTGACCTTAATCCCGTATCTTTCCACATCTCATATTTCTCCACCCGGTAAAACATTCGACCTTGGCGATTGGAGGATCCCTCTTTCAAGAGGTCAGTCAGAAAACCTCAGGAAAGGAAAGCCGTTTTGGGAGTACCTGGCGGAATATGATATCCCCACTACCATTTTTAAAATGCCGGCTAACTTCCCCTGTGAGAGTGAGGATGTGAGGATGGTCTCAGGTATGGGAACCCCGGACCTCAGAGGTGGATACGGAAGCTTTACGCTTATCACTACCGCACCAAACCTCTTTAAAAAAGACATGACCGGGGGGAAGTTACAACCGATTACCTTTCATGGACAAAAGGCCCTGACACATTTACCTGGACCTGCCAACACCATGAAAAGGGATGCGCCGCATGTCGAGATACCCCTGGAGATTTGGCGTGACCGTGACAATGCAGTTGTACGTATTTTGATTCAGAACAATGAGTTTTTGCTCAGGCAAGGAGAGTGGACTGGATGGATTCAATTGTCTTTTCCGATGTTGGGCTCCCTCTATGATGTGAAGGGTATCTGTAAACTCTACGTGAAAAGTGTCCATCCCGATTTCACCATGTATATCTCTCCCCTGAATATTGATCCATCCGATCCGGCGCTTCCTGTGGTTACATCGAAGAACTATGGTGAAGAACTGGTCAGAAATGTCGGGCACTTTTATACACAAGGCTTCCCTGAGGATACCAAGGCCCTTTCTGAGGGAGTGCTCAGCGAAAGAGAATACCTAACCCTGGGTTATCAGATTATAGAGGAGAGAAAGGGGCTTCTTGAGTACGAAATGAAACGATTCAGGAAGCAAGACACGGGGATGTTCTTTTTCTACTTTTCCAGCCTGGATCAAAATACCCACATGTATTGGCGTACCATTGATCCTTATCATCCTCTTTACAACCGAGAATTGTACCGAAAGTACGGACATACGCTGAAAGAGCTTTATATTGTAATGGATAAAATCCTCGGTGATATAATGAAACAAAACGATATCAATGACCCAAATCTTTCCTTAATGGTGATGTCAGACCATGGATTTACTCCGTTTCGAAGACAGGTGAACGTGAATAACTGGTTGTTTGAAAAAGGTTATTTAAGCCTCTCAGATTCTAATAACATTGAGAACAAAGGCTATTTTGAGAATGTTAACTGGTCCCGAACAAGCGCTTACAATGTGGGCATCAACTCAATCTATGTGAACCTAAAGGGGAGGGAAAGGAACGGCATTGTGTCAGAAAGCCAGGCTAGTGTATTACTCAGGAGAATACGCCAGGATCTTTTAAGCCTTGTTGATGTGACAACGGGTAAGAAAGCGGTATCAAGGGTTCTAATTGTCTCCGAACATGAGCGAAGGCTTAACCCTCATGCTCCAGACCTGATCATAGGGTGGAATATTGGATACAGGACTTCATGGGAAAGTATTCTTGGAGGATTTTCTTGTGAAATAATTGCAGACAATCTCGACAAATGGAGTGGAGATCATTGTGTCGATCCAAGCCTAGTGCCGGCAATTTTGTTTGCAAACAAAAGGGTAACGACGGAAAATGTCAATCTTTGCGACATAACAGCCACTATTCTTGCGGAGTTCAACATCTCACCAGATAATGAGGTACAAGGCAAACCACTATACAGTGTTTAACCGAAATAAGGAAAAATAGAATGCCAAAGGTAAATATCGACAAGGGATTATATAAAAAAGCCAAAACCCATGCTGCTAAGGTCGGGTATTCATCCGTAGAAGAATTCATAAGTCATATTATAGAAAAGGAAATAAAGAAGTTAGAAGAGTCAGATTCACAGCAGGAGTTAGAGAAAAGGCTCCAGGGACTTGGTTATATTTCTTAGACAATGGGAATTTTTAATTCTATATTAAATTTTATCTTTGATACCTTTTTCAATTCTTTTGATTCTCTTCATCCTATCTATGGTTTAAGTGCAATTTCTCTTTTAACAACATTGATCGTCCTTCCCATCTTCAGATACTTTTCTAATCAAGAAGGGATAAAGAGAACGAGAGGCAGAATCGTAGGTCATCTGTTCGAAGTGAGGATTTTTAAAGATGATTTGAGGATTTTTTTTACTGCTATGAAAAACATACTCAAATACAATGCGATCTATATGGCTTACATGCTCAAGCCTTTACTATTCATGATATTACCTGTATTGGTTATCATGGTTCAAACCGAGACCAGGTATGCTCACAGACCACTCAGTCTTGGAGAGACGGCCATTGTAAAGGTGAAGCAGGAGACAGGAGGCACGTTTCCTGAAAAGGGCAGTGATGTGCTTCTCACGGTTCCTGAAGGATTACGTTTGGAGACTCCACCATTACGATACGATGAAGGTTCAGAGACATATTGGAAAATTAGGGCTGAACGAAAAGGAGAATTTGAGTTAAGGTTTTATGTCCTTGATAAAGAATTGAAGAGAAGGGTTGTTGTCAAGGATGAAATCACGAGAATTTCACCGTTAATGTTAAAGAAGGGGATTCTTAACTCCTTTTTCCATCCGGGTGAGCCTTCATTGTCACAAAGCACAAATATAAAATCCATTGAAGTTAAGTATCCATACATGAATATCAGTGTGTTTGGGTGGAGAATTCATTGGCTTTTAATCTTTTTTATTCTCACCCTTTCTTTTGGTTTTGTATTAATGAAGCCATTCAGAGTAAAATTTTAATAAAGGGCTTCAATCCTTCCTTGTACATGTGAAAATTCCGTTTTAAAATGAAAGTAAATATTATAGGTGCAGGTATAACAGGCCTTTCCGCAGCCTACTTCTTGGTTGAGAAAGGCCATAATGTCACAGTATTTGACAGCGCACCGGATGTGGGTGGTCTGGCGGGTTACTTTCCTGTAGAAGGAACCTATCTGGAGAAATATTATCATCATATCTTTTCCAGTCATGATGAGCTCATTAGGCTTATGAAGGATTTGGCTCTTGATAAAGAACTCTTTTTTCGACAAGTAAAGATGGGGTTTTACTATGAAAGACATCTTTATCCCTTTGCGAGTGCTAAAGATCTTCTCCTCTTTACACCGTTGAAAATAAGAGACAGGATCCGTCTCGGTCTGAGTTCTCTCATGATGATGAGGATTAAGAAATGGCAGACCATAGAGAAAAGAAGCGCCCTGGAATGGCTCCGGAGGTATTCGGGGGCGGAGTCGTGTCAGGTGATCTGGGAACCTCTTCTCAAGATGAAGTTTGGTGATGACTATCAAAAAATTTCGGCTGCGTGGCTGTGGAACCGGGTGGTGGACAGAAAAAAAACCAAGGGGAGAGGAAGGAGCAAAGAATCTCTCGGGTATATACGTGGAGGATACAAGAGGTTATTTGATGCTTTGATACAAAAAATCAGGGTTAAAGAAGGAGAGATATACACGGATATGTCTGTTGACTCCATCCGCATGACTGACGGAAAGGTCTCCGGTGTCATTGCAAAAGGAAAAACATTTGAAGGGGATGTGGTTTTATCGACAGTATCATTGCCGTCTTTCATTGGTTTGGCCCCTTTTCTCCCTGAAGAATATGTAAATAAGTTGCAATCCATAAAATATCAAGGGTCTGTATGTATGGTCCTGAAGCTGAAGAACGCTCTCAGTGATTATTATTGGATCAATGTGAGTGATCCTGATAGCCCCTTTGTGGGGATTATCGAACATACAAATTTTGTTTCATCACAAGAATATGGAGACCGACATATGGTCTATTTGACGAGATATTCCTCCTCGGAGAATCCGTTTTTTTCAGAATCAGAGGAAACTATTTATAATGATTTTATTTTGTATTTGAAGAGTATTTTGCCTGAGTTTACTAATAACGAGGTAGAAGAGTACTGGGTCTTTAAAGATCGCTTCAGCCAGCCTGTTTTTGTCAAGAACTATAGTAAAGTAATACCTAAATTTATCACTCCCATTAAGAATCTTTATCTATTGAATACAAGCCAGATCTATCCTCAGAGTCGGTGCCTGAATTCAAGTATTGTAAAGGCACGAGAGGTTGTTATGAAGATAATGCATAATGGTGAGAAACAGAGGCATTGAAAAGGAGATTTACATATAACAAATTCTTATATATTTGCAAAGTTGAGAAGATATCTTCCCGTAATTATCTGTTTGTTCATACCGATTATTTTGCTAATAGGGGCATATATCCATATGTCTTTATTCTATGAAAAGCTATGGCTTTTCAATACTGTGGTACATGAGAATGGGAAATATACACTTCTTGAGGTCATTCTCTATTTCAGGCATTTTCTCTGGGAAGTACCAATAAAAGTAGTCTATTCTTTATTTATTGTAGGCATCTTCTTTTATTATGGTAAACCTTTGGTGAGAATTGATAATCGTCACGTACTAAAGATTCCAGCAAGGCAAGTGTTTCTTAGTGGTGTTTTAGCCTTCGCTGTAGTCTTGTTATCGGTTTTTATGACGGCGAGAGATATCGGGCTTAGGGATACCTTGATGGGGCTTTTCCAATACAGAACCCACGAGTTAAGACCTCTGGAATTCGGGTCTCATTGGCGAAACCACTTCCTAAGTAATATTGTGCTCTTTTCTACCTCTGCTTTTTTTATTTTACTGTATCGAATGGTGAACAATAATGGTCAGTGGGTGAAGAGAAAGGCCTCAAGTTTATTTCCCATCTCAGTGGTGGTCTTTGTTTTTCTTACTCTTTTCTTTGGAATGACGATGGATCCCTTTCAAACTCCTAGCTATCTTGGTCATCAGCTCAGAGAAGTGTTTGGATCGGACCTTTCTATAACTATGTTTTTATGTTTGGCTGTCTTGATCTGTCTAGAAGGGAAGTATGATACAGAGAAGACGGATAGTGGAATAAAAAAGCAAAGGAACTTCAAAGGAAATCTTCTGTTACTTGTTTGTTGGTCTA
This sequence comes from Thermodesulfobacteriota bacterium, assembly GCA_034189035.1. Taxonomy (GTDB): domain Bacteria; phylum Desulfobacterota; class UBA8473; order UBA8473; family UBA8473; genus JAUXFK01. Next base: position 20,049 of record JAXHVA010000010.1, on the reverse strand, counting down.
TCCCAATTGTTTTCATCATTGGATTCTTAGTCGTTAAAGTATTAAGCCTTGATATTAGGGCCAATATAGAAAGCATTGGGTACACAAAAGACTGGTCCGTCCTCGATCTTTTTGCCTGGCACTTTTTTGAACATTCTTTGGATTATACTTTTATTGTTTTTTTCATTTACTTTATTTATCTTTTAGCATTACGAATGGATTTGAATAGGCCTATAAATTGAAGAAAATCAGTTTATTTGGAATAAAAATTGTTGTTTCAGGAGGGTTGCTCTATGCAATTATTTTGAAGATAGACTGGAGCCAATTGTCTGTTTCTGTCATACAAGGCGATCTCTTCTATTTATGTTTAGGTGTGTTTTTTGGCGTTGCATTTAATCTGGTCAAATTCATGAAGTGGCATAATCTGGTAAAAGTAAGGAACCATACCTATACATATTGGGATGGGGCAAAATCTTATATGATAGGGAACGCTCTTGGATTAATTACTCCTATGCGGGCAGGAGATATAGGACGTGCCCTCTATTTTGATCAAAAAGAACGTCCAAGAATAATCGGGCTTACTATTATAGACCGACTTATAGACCTTGCTATAGTTGTTATGCTAGCCATTGGAGGAAGTTTCACTCTTATAAATAAGGGATTTGGTACTCTGGTTGTTCTCCTTTCAATCTTTATCCTTTTTATGCTGTACAGTCCTAACATAATGTGTAAAGCATTTAAGATCATTATACCTACTCGATTCTCAAGATTGAATATTATTAAAGGTTTGGATGCCTTTGATAACTTGGATTTTAGAGTAATAACAATAGCATCAATCCTTTCATTAATTGCTTTTTTCTTCGTTATTCTTCAGTTCTACTATTTGGTAATGGCGTTCGAAGATATAACTTTGCTGGCGATCTTCCTTGTAACGCCCTTAGTCACTCTTTCTACTATTATTCCTGTTAGTCTTATGGGGCTAGGTATTAGAGAGGGATTATCAATATTGCTACTTTCAACGTATGGAGTCTCTGCATCTACTGCCTTTTCTGCAGCGTTTCTATTTTTTATTATAAACAACGTTTCAATAAGTATAATCGGTATCATACATCTTTCTAGAATTGACGTAACAACAAAAAAAAATAATGCTTATACTTCGTAGATTTGTGCAGAATATGGAAATATTGACGAAGACAGATGAGATTTTTGATGACTCAATAAAAAATCTAATAATAAGGTAAATCCGCTCTTATCAGAAACAATAGTGGCTTTGCAAAATATATAATGGTGAGGTAAGCAATGTTTCTATCAATTGTTGTCCCCCTTTACAATGAGCAAGAAAGTGTAAGACTATTATTTCATTCTATTTTAGAAATAACAAAAAAACTTGGGAGAGAATATGAGATTGTTTTTGTTGATGACGGAAGTACGGATAAGACATTGGAGGAGCTGTTACATGTAAAAAACGAAGATGACCATGTGAAGGTCATTGCTTTAAGAAAGAATTTTGGCCAGACAGCTTCCATGTCGGCAGGATTTGACTATGCTCAAGGGGAGATCATTGTCGCTATGGATGGAGATCTTCAAAATGATCCATCAGACATACCTAAGTTGCTTCAAGGCATTGAGGATGGATACGATATTGTAAGTGGATGGAGGATCAACCGAAAGGATAAACTGGTTTTCAGGAAGGTTCCGTCGATGATTGCAAACTGGATGATTAGTATAATTACAGGGGTAAAATTACATGATTATGGTTGCTCGCTTAAAGCATATCGAGCGGATGTGATTAAGTCGATAAAGCTTTACGGAGAAATGCATCGTTTCATTCCGGCCTTGGCCAGTTGGAATGGAGCAAAAATATTGGAGGTGCCTGTAAAACACAACCCACGTGAATTTGGTGAGTCTAAATACGGATTATGGAGAACATTTCGCGTTGTGCTTGATTTATTAACGGTAAAATTTATGCTTAGTTTTTTTACAAAACCTCTCCATATGCTGGGATTTTGGGGAATCATATCTATAGCGGCAGGACTTGGTTATGGATTTTTTCTGACTTTTCAAAGGCTTATTTTACATGTCTATATTAAACCTCTAAGACCTTTAATTGTTTTATTATTAGTTATTTCAGGGATTCAATTGTTGACTATTGGTCTTGTAGCAGAGATTAATATTAGGACGTATTATGAGTCTCAAGGAAAGCCGATCTATGCTATTAAAAAGATATACGAATAACTATTAGTTATTTTTTTTAAGACATATTCTTTTAGCCTGAGGAAATAGAGAGCATTTGCAAAGCTTTAACGGAAATCAAATTAAAGCCTATGCAGAACTCGTATCTTTCTTCCTGTTTTTTCTTAACACTATCTAAGATATTCTAACACTTATAGGGGGTAGAATTTGAATACAACCTTAACAGCTAAAATTTGAAAAAGCGAAACGGTTACTTTACGTCCTATTAAAGAAGAAGTATGTCATTAATAATACAAAAAGCTATTAAAGTCTGTTGCGCCAGGCAATATCTCTATATTTTTGTCATATCGATCGTTTCTCTTATCCTGTCTACAAGGGGGATATCAGATGAAGGAATTATTTCTTTAAATGGAGATATGCCGCGCTATATGATGAACGGTGTATACTTCCATGACTTGATCAGAGACCTCCCTTTTAGCAATTTTATTCAATATACACTCCATTATTTCGCCAAATATCCGGCCTTAACATTAGGACATCACCCATTGCTTCCTGGAGTAGCCCTGGCACCTTTTTACTCTATTTTGGGCATCTCTGTATTTTCAGCCAGGTTAATGGTTGTTGCTTTTTTATTGCTTGCAGGGATAACATTTTTCATACTTATTAAAAATATGTATGATGAAGATATTGCTCTGATATCCTCATTATTATTGATGACAAACCCTTTTTTAGTAAAACTATCCAGGGTTGTTATGTCTGAAATTCCAACCTTAGCATTGATGATCATTACAACCTATTTTTTCTATAGATTCTGTAAGTCAGAAAAAAAAATATATGCCTGCCTTTTTGTGATAAGTTCTGTAATGAGCGTTTATGCAAAGCACACCGCTATTGTCATGCTTCCATTCTTTCTTGGCTGTTTTATAATCACCAAGGGGATCAGTAGACTTTTCAAGAAGGATGTTATTATCTCTTCGATGGTTATTATTTCACTGATACTCCCCCTTGTCCCGATCACACTCAAGTTTTCTCAATATAATGTTGCTCTTAGCAAGAAAATAATGGTCGTTGTTTCAAAGAATAGTTCAGAGGATTTTTTGGGTGTCCTTCAATATCTTTCTCGTATCTTTTTTGATATTCTCCAATACATTTGGCAGGATCATTTCACTATTCCCTTTTTGACCGTTAGTCTCATCTCTATCATTATTTCTTTATACCGAAGAAGGAGAAATGAATTAACCTTTGTATTATGGATAGTGTTCTTCTTCTTCTTTTCGGTTTACTATAAAGCACCTGCAGCTAGACATACTATTTATTGGATTCCTGCTTTTTGTCTATTGGCTGCGACACCCATTAATCTGATGAAGCATCGTATATGGAAGGCGTCAGCATCAGCCATAATCATCTTGATTGTCGGCTATCAATTTATGATTGCCTTTCGATCACCCCCTGAATACGCTCGTGGCTATGAAAAAGCGGCAGAGTATATAGTCAATACTTGGAAAGGAGACAGTGTGTTATATAGCTCTAGAAAAGACACGGGATACTTTATCTTCTTTATCAGAAAGCACAATAAAAACCAAAATATGATTGTACTCAGAGCAAATAAGATATTGGCGACTTCTGCAATGAACCGTATCGTTGGAGATCGGATTCAATCTCGAAGAGAAATCTATGACACATTAGATAAATTTGGCATCGCTTACATTGTATTAGAAGACAAAAGATTTCGATCAAAAGCATTAAATTGGCTGAGAGAAGAAGTCAAATCCGAAAGATTCTTCTTACATAAAAGAATACCGATACAATCAAGCGAACCAAGGTGTCGGGATGCGACGTTGGACATATATGAATACATAGGATATACTAAAGCCAGAAGTGATGCTGAATTACAGATGAATATCCCCCTAATGGGTGATTCTATTAGTGTCAGATTTAATGACTTACTTGAAAAAAAGAATCCGTAAAAGTATGTAATCCATCTGGGGTCTATCCATAAATAGACAATCTTATTCAAAAGAATAAGGAAGGTGAAGGGTGTAAGGCCTTCACCTTTTTTAAGGTTTCTATACAATCTATCTTTCCTTTATTTTTAAATTGCGAGGGGAAAAATGCTTGATTCTTCAAGTAAAATGAATGATAAAAGAGTGGTGATCGTAGGCGGTGGCCCAGCAGGTTTAACTGCCGCTTATCAACTTGCAAAAACTGATGTGAAATCCATTGTTCTCGAAAAAGACCAAATACTCGGTGGAATATCAAGAACGGTCAATTACAAGGATTATTACTTTGATATAGGTGGGCATCGTTTCTTCACAAAGAATAAAGAGGTTGAGGACATCTGGAAAGAAGTGCTTAGTGATGATTTAATTCTTCGAGAAAGGATTTCACGTATTTACTATGAAAAGAAGTTTTTTCATTATCCTATTCGAGCATTCAATGCGTTGTTCGGATTGGGAGTATGGAATAGTATTATGATAATGACCAGCTATTTACAGGCTAAGATTTTTCCTTCAAAAGAGGAGGATACATTAGAGCAATGGGTTTCCAACCGTTTTGGCAAACACCTATTTAATATATTCTTTAAGACCTATACTGAAAAGGTTTGGGGGATACCATGCAGCGAAATAAGGGCTGAATGGGCTGCACAACGGATTAAAGGCCTCTCGCTCCTTACTGCTGTTAAAAACGCCCTTATAAAACCTAAGATAAGCAATGGAGATAAGAAAGATGTTATTAAAACACTTATTGAAGAATTTCTCTACCCAAAATTTGGACCGGGTATGATGTGGGAGACAGTTGCTGATAAGATTAAGGATAATGGTTCTCAGGTCTGGTTAGGATCAGAAGTTGAAGGGGTCAGATGTTTACAAGGTAGAGTGGAAGCATTAGAAGTAAGGAGAAATGGGAAGATTGAGGTGATTTCTGGCAATGACTTTATAAGTAGTATGCCAATAAGAGAGACTATACAGAAGTTTAAGCCAGCTGTGCCAAAAGAGGTGCTTGAAGCAGCGAACGACCTGAAATACAGAGATTTCCTCACAGTAGCCCTTATTGTTAATAAGCCTGAACTATTTCCGGATAACTGGATATATATACATGATATAAATGTTAAGGTCGGCAGAATCCAAAATTTTAAGAATTGGAGTCCTTTCATGGTACCGAATCAGGATAAAACCTGTTTGGGACTTGAGTATTTCTGCTTCGAAGGAGATTCTCTATGGACGATGCCGGATGAACAACTGATAGAATTAGGAAAGTATGAATTGGAAGTACTTGGTTTTGTGAACTCGAACGAAGTGGAAGATGGGACCGTCGTTCGCATGCCCAAAGCTTACCCTGTTTATGATGCCACTTACCAGGAGTCATTGACAGTTGTCCGTAAATTCCTTGATAGTATAGAAAACCTTCAACTTGTAGGTCGCAATGGACAGCATAAATATAACAATCAAGACCATTCTATGTTGACTGCAATGATGGCCGTAGAAAATATACAAGGGGCAGATCATGATCTGTGGCAAGTGAACGAAGAGCAGGAATACCTTGAAGAAATCTCAATAGAACCAAATAAGAAAGCTGCTTTAGAAAAAATCCTTACTACTTTATTATCCAGACTGGATAAATTGGGATTCGCAACCGCATTAGGATCGGTTTTTGGTCTGCTCGTTTTTCTGGCCACTCTTTTCTTGAATATTGCAAGTATTGAGGGCACTCCTCCCACCTTGCATCTCCTCAACCAGTATTTCTTTGGATACACGGTGAGCATAAAGGGTGCATTTATTGGTATGGCATATAGTTTTTCATGGGGATTTATTTTTGGATGGCTCTTCGCATACCTAAGAAACCTTTTTATTGCCCTTTTTATTTATCGTGCAAAACGGAAAGCAGAGTTGTTAAAATTTAAGGATTTTATAGACCATTTCTAATGCGTTCCCAATAAAAGCTAAAAAATCCTTGTCGGATTACAATAAGATTAATTCTTTAATAAAAATCAAGAAAAGGAGAAAGAAATGGGGGATATAAAATTAGAAGAGGAAGAAAAACTGTTTAGGGGTGTCCTCAGGCTTAACACGAAGTTTCTAGGGTTAGTTCTTGGCCTGATTTTAGGATTTCTTATCTTTATTGCAACCAACTGGCTTCTAATAAAAGGTGGCCATACAACCCCTGATGGGGAGTACGTAATAGGTCCACACTTACAGCTTCTCAATCAATTCTTTATTGGATATAAGGTCTCTTTTTTAGGAAGTATTGTTGGATTTTTTTATGGTTTCGCTATTGGTACTCTTAGTGGAGCATTATTTGGAGCGATTTATAATAAGATAGTTGATTTAAGAAACTGATATTTCGATATGAAAGAAGAGTACTTTCAGGTATCGGTAGAAAGTATATAGAAAGAGACTTACATATGTTAATCCACTTAATAGCAGCAGCCAGACCTAATTTTATGAAGATCGCCCCTTTATACCATGCACTGAAGAGGGAGAATTGGGCAAAACCCATTGTTGTCCATACGGGTCAGCACTATGACCTGAATATGTCCGATGCTTTCTTTCAAGATCTTGCTCTTCCAGAGCCTGAAATTCATCTTGGTGTAGGAAGCGGTACGCACGCACAGCAAACCGGATGGGTGATGATCGCCTATGAAGATGTGCTCATGGAAAAACAACCTGATTTGGTGATTGTGGTCGGAGATGTCAATTCTACTTTGGCTGCAACTCTGGCAGCTGTTAAAATAGGGATAAAGGTAGCCCATCTGGAAGCAGGCCTTCGCTCTTTTGATCGAACTATGCCAGAGGAGATCAATCGATTGGTGACAGATGCATTGGCAGATATACTCTGGACACCTTCTTTGGATGGAGATGAAAATCTGATACGGGAAGGGATCTCGCAAGATAAGATATGTAGAGTGGGCAATATTATGATCGATTCTCTGGAGATGCTCCGATATAAAATCGAGAAGTTGGATGTTTACAATGAATTTAATATAAAGCCCAAAGAGTACGGTCTTGTTACGCTTCACCGTCCCTCTAATGTGGATGACCCTAATATTTTAGCTAGACTATGTACTATATTGATTCGTATTGCAAAAAAAATTCCCCTTGTCTTTCCGGTTCACCCGAGAACACGAAAAAATCTTGAACAGGCTGGATTATTATCTTCTTTAACTCGTATGGATCGGTTGATCATCCTGAAACCAATACCTTATATTCGATTTATGAACCTTGTATTCAATTGTCGATTTGCAGTAACTGACTCTGGAGGGATCCAAGAAGAAACCACCTACCTCGGAATCCCTTGCCTGACGATGCGGCCGAATACCGAACGCCCGATCACTGTTCAACAGGGAACTAATCAGTTATGCAAAATACGAGATATTGAAAAGAAGGTAGAATCGGTTATTGATGTAAGTGAAATTCACAGGACCAAGATTGAATTCTGGGATGGACAAACATCGAATAGGGTAGTAGAATCTATCCATGCCCTATTAGATAAACCACAACACAGTAAACGATAACGGATCAACTACAGGAAAGGGTAACAACGCTTACGTTAAGACCTAAGACTATCATGAAGCGAATGATAACATTTGTAATACTGACATGGAACTCTGAAAAATATATAGTAAATTGCTTCAATTCAATCATATCAAAATGCGAGGAAGAAGACATCCTCTATGAAATTATAGCAATCGATAATGGTTCTACAGATGGAACCCTATCCATTCTAAAAAGTTATGAGGAAAGATACCCCCATGAATTGAGGAAGGTAATTCTGACTAAAAATATGGGAACCACCTATCCAAGGAATTTGGGGTTGAAAAAGGGAAGCGGTGAATACTTTTGTCTCCTCGATTCTGACACAAAGATTCTCTGTGGATCCTTATCACAAATGATCAAACGCTTTGATAAAGGATCAGAAATCGGTATTATAGCCCCTCAGTTATTGTTGCCAAATGGCAAGGTTCAAAATTCAGTAAAGAAGTTTCCAACGTTTTGGCAAAAGTTTAGTAAGGTGCCAAGTGCCATGCTCAAGCTAAAAACTCCTCAATTTGACTTCTATGAAAACTTCCCTTTTGAATCAGAGACATTTGTTGACACAGCTATATCAGCTGGCTGGTTTTTTCATAGGGATATTATCGAACTCGTTGGTTTTTTTGATGAAAAAATTTTTTATGCCCCTGAAGATTTGGATTACTGTGTGAGGCTTCGTCAAAGTGGGAAAAAGATAATATACTTCCCACATTTTAAGATACTCCATAATACACAACAAATATCACATAAAAAACCTTTTTCTATCTTGTCTGTCAGCCATTTTTTGGGATTGCTCTACTACTTTAAAAAACACGGTGGATGGTTTTCAACAAAAGCGCTATCCAAGCAATTCGAACAATAATGACTTGACGAACAGTGTCATCCTGTAAAATGAAAAAATTCCTAATTTTATGCCTACTGATACTATGCAATTTCCTTATAGTTACGTCAGATGTTAAAGCTACGTCAGACGAAGAGCTTCCTGTTATTATTATAACAGTGGATGTTGAGACAACACAGTATAATAATGTCTCCATCCCTCTTCCTGATCAATTAGGTACCATATGTCAAGACAGGCGGCCTTGTGGGCTTCAGCTTATGGTAAAACGTTTAAAAGAAAGCGGGTACGCTGCCACTTTTTTTTTGAATGTATACGAATATAAAAGATATGGTGAGAAGCCCATCATGCGTATAGCCAAGTGGCTGGATGATTCAGGGCAGGATGTTCAACTCCATACCCATCCCCAATGGGCGTATGATAAAAAGCGGAACCTAATGCATCAATATTCCCTAAAAGAACAAACCCGCATTATTAGAGATGGAAAAGAGTTACTCGAAAAATGGGTGGGCAAGAGAATTATAGCTCACCGAGCAGGTGCCTATGGGGCTGATCAAAATACATTGGAAGCTTTGATAAAGAATGATATCTTTTATGATAGTTCTCTTTTTTTTACCAATTCGAATTGTCAGATAAATTCTCTTCCATTGAAAAAGAATGTTTTGTCCATGTATGGTCCCCTTTATGAATTTCCCGTGACTGTATATAAGAAGATAGAGTCCTCTTCTATTTCACCCAGGAAACTGAAGTCATTTTCACGAATCAGGAAATATGATATTAACTGGTTTTCGAATCAATCAGAGGCTGAAAGAGCGATGCAAAAAACCATAGAAATGAAGATGGACTTTGTAATACTATTCCTTCATAGCTTTTCTTTTATAAAAGGATATCACACAAATGGGGAAAATGAAGCAGACACAGACGCAATTGAGATATTTAAAAAGTTAATCGATTTTATTAATTTAAAAGGGATGAGAGTGCTTACTTTTAGAGAAATCAGAAAACAGAACATTGAATTGAACCAACACCTCAATACGCCTGATTTTATCCCCGAAATTTCTCTTCAGATTGGAATGGGGCAGTATCTACGAAAATTCATTGGAATGAATAGAGATAATTACATAACCTTCATATTATTATTCAGTATTTCTTTTATACTATTAATCCTTGTAGCCATTTTAATCATTTCGCATCTAAGGAAAAGGAGATATTGAAATGGCAGAAATTCTATTGGTTCATCCAAGGGTAAGCGAAAGATCATTTGGCGGTATGCCCCCACTAGGGTTTGCTTGGATCGCAGCATATTTAGAAAAAAATGGCTATAATGTGGATATTTTTGACTTGCAGGTGTACAGTGGTTCTATTGAGGAGGTTATAAGAAATTCGAAGCCGAGAATCGTCGGAATCACTGGGACTTCCAATACCCGTTTTATGAGCTTTGATATTGCAAGAACCGCAAGAAAAATCGATGAAAATATATTTACAGTTTACGGAGGGGCACATGCCACTTTTACAGCAAAAGATACCTTAGAGAATCTCCCTGAAATTGATGCGGTGGTAAGTGGAGAAGGTGAAGAAACGATGCTGGAAATTGCAGAGGCTGTACTAAGAGGCAAGACAAGTCTTTCTGATATTACAGGGCTAAGTTACAGAAAAAACGGTACTATTATACATAATCCCGTCCGCCCGCGTATTCGTGCTCTTGAAAGTCTACCACTCCCAGCAAGGCATTTAATGAATATGAAAGACTATGATCTTAAAATGGATTTTTTAGATATATCCGGCGCATCGGTGATGACTTCAAGGGGTTGTCCTATAAACTGTTCTTATTGTTCGGCAAGTGCTATGTTCGGAAAGACATTGAGTCTAAGATCCGCAAAGAACGTTGTCGATGAAATTGAGATTTTATTAACAGATTATGAGGCAAAAGGAATTAAGTTCTTTGATAGTACCCTTACTTTGAAAAGAGGCCATATCAACTCGCTATGTGATGAAATCATGCGAAGGAGGCTTAAGTTCCCTTGGGAGTGTGAGATACGCGTGAATACGGTGAGCCGGGATCTCCTGAAGATGATGAAAGAAGCTGGATGTTACTATGTGGACTTTGGGGTAGAATCAGCGAGCCCTGGTGTATTAAAAGCGATGCGTAAAGGGATTACAATAGATCAGGTAATCGATGTCTTTCATTGGACCAAGGATCTGGGTATTTTAACAAAGGTCTTTTTTACATTTGGGCATATACAAGAGACCTTGGAAGATGCAATGGCCACGTTGGATTTTATAGATAAACACAATAAATATATCACTTCTCCGGGCATTGGTGTCGGAATCAAGATATATCCTGGTACTCAGGTAGAGAGGTATGCCTATGAGATAGGTTGTCTTGACGCAGGTTTTTCATGGGCTGTGCCTTACCATAGCAAAGAAGCAGAGTTTATGAGTGGAGAACCGAACGTCCCACTTTTGATACAGCCACAAATGGGCTTTAAGGAGTTAAGAAAGGTTCGATATCAATTACTTAAGAAAAGACTTAAAGACCCTATAGGTATCTTCAAGTCAATCAAAGATGCCTGGAGTAAGGATAATCTAAAGAAGGTATGGACAATTGCCAAAGGCATGATTCAAACAAGGTTTTCCAACTGAAATGCTGCGAATACTTATACATTTCGAGATATTCATCAAACTTGCACTTATACTTCTGTTGCTGTGGGGAAGTTACAGGACTATTTTCAAAAAGGACAGAGCAGTCGGTCTTGTTTTATATTTAGGTATTGTTATTATTGTAGATAGTTTCTTTAATACAGGTATTTATATCCCTGGATTGGAAAAAGGAAGCATTCGGTATTCTGAGGTCTGTGCATTCTTTTTGATTTTGAACAATCCTTCTAAAAACCTAACACGAAGAAGTCATGTTTTTTTTATATTACTGCTATTTCTGTATTTTGTATTTTTTTTCTATGCAGGATTGAGAGGTGATACCCTAAAATTAGGAATATTTGAATTCAGGAGATATATAGTACCTCAAATTGTAGCATTTTTAGTGGCATATAGAGGCTTTCAGAATAAGGAGGATTACAGAAGATTCTTGTTTTATCTCATGACTTTAATTATTATTATTGCGCTTTTTACCTTCTGGGATGTTTTTTTTGATCGATGGCTTTTGAAAAGCGACACACTTAATGAAAAAACATATTGGGGTGGGAGGAGACATGGACGATTCGGGAGTTTCTTTCTCAATCCCAACTATATGGGTGCATTTGCCGTTTTATTCTTTCCCATTATCTTTATACAAGCATTAACTGAAAAAACCAATTGGAAAAGAATCTATTGCTGGCTTGGAGTCCTTGCACTTGTTTTCGCTCTTATTGAAACCCAGTCAAGAGGACCTCTGTTAAGTTTTTGTATTTCGCTAATAGTGTTTATTCTCATACCCTCAAGGAACTACTCTCTTTTTAAAAAAGTGGGGTCGTTGGTCTTATTATTGATCCTTTTATATGCTTTCATGCCCGGTTTTTTTGAACATTCCATTCAGCGTTTTAGTATGTTGGAGGCTGAAGCAAATGAAGAAACACGATCAAGAAAGACCGTATGGATATATACCCTAAAAGTTATTGCAGATTCCCCATACTTTGGTATTGGATTAGGGGAAATAAAATATATAAAATCTATGATACAGGCAGGTTTTGTTGAAGAATATTCCATATGGCCATTGGATAACCCACATAATTCTTACCTTCAAATAGCAGTATATTCAGGCATCCCTGCTCTTGTAATATTTATTTTGTTAAATATTTTGCTAACAAAAAAAAGCGTCTCGAAAATACTTACGGAAAAAGAACAATGGACGTCTTTCTATTTAATAGGATTTGTTGCAGGTATGATCGGTTTTTTAACCAGTCTGATTACAGACATGCATATGTTTGTGCCAAGCATTGTATCCTCGTATTGGATCTGCTTTGGAATTGTATTTTCACTTATAAGTATAGAAACAGAACGGAGCCATATATGAAAGTAGTTATATTGACATCATATACCACTGCAAATATTTATCTAGTAAATTACCTTACAGATAGAAAAGACGTGATAGCAAAGGTGATTGAAAGAACACCTTTGCTATCATCATATAAGGAAAAGATGGCGGTTCGAAAAGGTCTAATTAAAAAATTTGGTCTTGTTAAAACCATGAACAAACTTATATACAATAAGTATCGATCTTACTTCCTTGATAGAAAAAATAGGGAGATCATAAGACAAGCCTTGTTTCCGGAAGTTTTAGATTTGGCTTATACGAAACAAGTTCCTACAATGGGGGTGGAAAACATAAATGAATCGAAATGCATTGACTTCATATCTAAATACAATCCTGATATCATTGCAGTTTGTGGAACAACAATCCTAAAACCTGAAGTCTTTCAACTGTCTAAAAGAGGAACAATAAATATCCATTGTGGGATTACTCCAGAATATAGAAGTGCAGAACCAATTTTTTGGGCCTTATATAATAATGAGCCAGATAAAGTTGGGGTTACCATCCATTTTGTTGATGAAGGGATAGATACCGGGGATATCATATATCAAGAGGCAGTAACGATAAAGAAAAATGATAATCTAGCAACTTTGCGTTGCAAGTGTATCAAAGCCGGTGCGGTTTTAATGATAAAGGCAATTGACGATATTGAAAGAAGTAGAGTAAAGAGGATTAAAAAGGATATCCGAGGAGGTAAAGCGTATTACCATATGGATCTTGGTATATGGCAATATCTCATTTTTAAATGGCAGTTTAGCAAGCTTAAAAAAAGGTTGTGTTAGTAAGTAATATAAATTTTTAGAAGAACATAACCAATTAAGAAAGGCATATACACATCTCGAAAAGAAATCCAAAAGGGGAATCATCGAAAAGTTCAAGAGATATTATGAAGGCCCTATCTGACAAGATCAAAAAAAAATACAGCCAATTTAGAAAGGTATTTACACATTTACAAGATGAGCCCAAAAGACTAATTATCGAAAAGACCAAATGGTTAAATAATGCTGATAGTCCAGTAATGCTTATGATTGATGACTTGACAAACGCTTGGTACAGTAGAAATAGTAGTAAAGTGTGGGATAGAGGAGGAGACTGGGGAGGTGGGCTCGATAAGGATGAATCAACATTTTCTTTTCTGTCGAAAAACCTGTTATATGATTTTTCAGAAGTAAAGGTCACTTTTTTTTCTATAGTGGGAAAGATGAATCAATTCACTTACCATAGTCCCTTTACTTTTGCAGAACCACTTAACTTCAATAGTGAAACAAAGTCGTTTTTCAGAAAATTAAACAACAATGAAAGATTTGAAGTTGCTTATCATGGATACAACCATGGTAATCCAAGGGAAACAATAGAAAATTTTGTACAGGAGTGGAAAAGTTTTGGATCAGTGGGTGAGGCATGCGAACAGATAAGGAAAGGAAAAGAAATATTTAAAAACGTTTTTGGTAAATATCCGAATGGAGGAAAATATGGAGGTTGGCAATACAATGAGTTTGCTGATGAATCAATTGATCGAAGTAATTTTTTGTGGTGGTGCAGGGATTGGATGCCAAGAGATGTCCGAAATATAATACGCGACAGCTATTATGAACCACAGCTTTTTGGAAAAAACCTTGTGGTGGCACTCCCCTCAACAGTTCATGGCTTCTACTGGAACAAGAAACAGATTGATACGCTTCTAAGAAAAAAACAGATGGTTTCTATTGAAGAACATATTGCACCTATCAGACCTGACGGACTTATTCAGGCCCCTAATGTTATAGAGGATATTAATGAATTAAGGCGTCTTTTTAATTACCTAAGAAAAAAAAATGTATGGTATGCAACAGGTACAGAGATAGCAGAATATTTCATTGCGTTCTCATTTACAACCATTTATGATATCAAAAAGGACAGCTTTAAAATAAGATATACTGGACATGTCCCTTCTCCGATTTTGACGCTGATCTTGGATCGTCGATCTTTGGGTTGTAAGAGTGATTCTGAGTCGGTTAATATTTTATTGCCTGATGGGAATGAATTGGATAACATTTCTTGCCTTGATCATAAAGAGGATTCGTTTTATGTAAATATCCCAGTACAAAATGGAACGTATCGTATAATTTAAAAACACTTCTTCACTTCACCAAAAATGATTTATGCTTTTTCTCCCCCATAAAGGTGGTGAAAAGGATTCAAGGGGGCAAGTTTTTTTAGCATTTCACTCGAACCCCTGACTCCTTGAATCCTCATAATCCATCAATTAATTTGGAGATGATCCTGATTTATAAAAATGTTCGACCATTTATAAAGAGTCCTTTCACATATCTTTTGAAGACTATCGCTTTCCTACTCATAATTTCTTTTTCAATAAGCCTATCGAGTTGTAGTGATTTTGATCAGGGATCGGCTGAACGGATAGGTATCTTCTCCCATGGAATAATGGAAGAAATTTCCCTTTCAAAGCCGCATCGAAACTGGAAAAGGCTAGGACGTATAGAGATGATTGCCTTAAAAGGGGAGTATCAGCCTTTTACCTTTTCGGTCTTTTGTAGAGAAGGCTGTAAAAAACTTTCTATTGAACTATCAAGCCCAATAAGAAACCGCGACACCGGTAGTGAGTTAGGAGAAGATCGCATAGAGATCCACCGTTTGAAGATAGGAAATGCCTCATATGGAATACAAGACTGGATCCTTAACCCGGTTAGAGATGAAGAGGAAATCGGCGAAATACAGGGCTTAGTCAGATTTTGGATGACAGTTCATGTACCTGAAGACGCAAACCCAGGTATATATGAAGGGACATTGACACTCACTCAAAAAGGCTCCGATTCAGTCGATGTTCCAATTCATTTGAATGTAATACCGCAAAGACTCGAATGTCCTTTAGATGTACAATTTTCCATGCTTTATACGGTTTCCCCATTTGGCCAGTACTTCAAACCCGAAAAATATGAATTATTGGCGCCCCAGGTCTTGTCTTTTTACAAAGAGCTAAGGGCTCATGGAATGACCAGTCTCAGCCCAAAATGTTCTGACTGGCCGTATCGGAAAGGGAATATAGATGGGTTAAAAGCCGAAATTGACTTGGCTACAAAGACAGGCTTAAAAGGCCCTGTTTTGTGGTATATGAGTGCCCTAATAAATGGCGCAAAGGGAGGCAAGCGATATGCTCACTATGATGGTAAATGTGACAATTGGGATGAAACCCGGGACATCTCAAACCTGAAAGAAATCATTACAACGGTCAAAGCGTTTGAGAGAAAAAAGAAATGGCCGGAGCTTATATTCATTACAGTGGACGAACCCGGCACATGTACTGAACCAAGTATCCTTAATCTGCGTATGGATATCTTAGGAAAAACTCTTAAAACCGTGAATGAATTAGGAGCTCGAGGAGCAACGACATTGACGGAACTACTTGATGACAGACACAATAAACAACCTTTTGTCGCAATACCTGATGAGTTGAGAAAACAATGGTACGAGATTAGACCTTATTGTCCGATCCGTATATATGGTTATGGTTACCCACAGGGCATTACAAACCTATTTGCTGAGATGGCAGACTCTGAGAAACGAGGCCACGAAGTGTGGTTCTATAACAATGAAGCGACAATGGGAAAAAATCGTTATGTCGCGCGCATTTTCTTTGGACTTTGGGGGTGGAAGGTAGGAGCCAGAGGCCTTGCGTCATGGACTTACCCAGGTAGACGCACTGTTCAGTGGGAGGTAGTTCGTGAGGGTATTGACGATTTAAAATATCTCAGATTAATTCAGAGGCTTTTATACAAAAAACCCAAGGAAAATACATCTCGTATAATGGCGGAGGAATTCTTGAAAAATGTTTCAAATAGTGTGATGTTGGACGAAAATGGTTTTATATTAGATTGGAATAAATGGAAGGCTTTTGATTTTGTTTCGTTCAGATTAGATGCTGCTATGATGATTGACAGACTTTTATAGCATAATAGAAACAACCAGAACTGTTAAATGTCTTTTTTAGCGTTGAAATAATGGCTGAGATTGATAAAGCTAAAGTATATTATAGGCTTATTTTTATGTTCAGGAGTGAGACGTGGGCAACTTAAGAGAGAGTAAAAAGGATGTCGACATATTATTAGTTGGGTCATATCCTCCTCCACATGGAGGACAGTCAATACACATCCGGCAACTTTTTTCGTATATAAGACAAACCCGATTCACTGTAAGAGTTCTTAACACTGGGCCTGATAAAACTACACAACATAGTAATGTTGATATTGTAAACAGTTCGAAGGAACTGTTAAGGGCCGTTTTGTTTGACAATAGTATGCACCTTTTACATTTGCATCTGTCTAACATAAATGATTTTGGAAAACTGATCCCTGTCTTTGCAGCTTCCCTAGCAAAACATTTCAGATGGGTATTAACAGTCCATTCTGGCGGTATAGAATCAAAATTAAGAAATATCAGCACTTATCAGCAATATATAATCAAATTAATTCTAAGAAGAATAGATAATGTGATATGTGTTAACAATGTGATAAGGGATGCCCTGTCGAAGTGGACAGACTATCATAAACTAGTACTAATCCCAGCATTCAGCATCAATTTCTCAGAGAATGATCTTCCAAGCGAAATAGAGTCTTTTTTTCATTTCCACTCACCTGTTATAACTTGCGTGGGCTTTTACGAACCAGTATATGGATTCGATCTTGCTATTTTAGGAACGAAGAGACTCAAGGAATATTATAGAAATATTGGGTTAATAATTATAGGAGGCAAGAGGAATTCACAAAAATACGAAATTTTAGTTGACCAGAATTCATTGAATAGAGATGTACTTATGTGTGGTGATATGAACCATGCAGATTGTCTGTCGATAATAAAGAGGTCTTCGGTCTTTCTTAGGCCCACATTATACGATGGTGATGCTATTTCAGTTAGAGAGGCGTTGGCATTGCAAGTGCCGGTTGTAGCAAGTGAGACAGAGTATAGGCCATCTTCAGTTTCTGTATTCATACCTGGCGATTTAGATGATATGGTTGCCAAGATACGTTACGTGATTCAGCTAAACAGGAAAAAAAACGAAACAAAAGCAAGTGATTTAGATAACCTGAGCAAAATAAAAGAACTTTATGCTACACTCATCGAAAAGTAGTTTGTAGATTTAGAAATTATAGTGTAGAAGATATTATGAGAACTTATAAATGAATTTTAAGCGGTCTCATCGATCTTTTCTGCTCTTTATACGATGAAAGAGGACTTTTATTTATTCGATTACATCTGATAAGTTCTCTGAATGACGAAGGCAGTGCCATCATCTTTAAGTAGATCGACAAAATTTTACTATGTGAATTTTGATAAAATAACCAAAATTATGCACTTTTTCGTCTTTTTTAAGTAAAAGTACATATATATATGTACTTTTTTGTTTTAAACTGAATTCTCTTTGGCAATTATTCAGCATAAACTATACCAAGAAGAAACAAAAGTATTGCATAGTAACACAGTTATACGTTGTTCCTCCAGGAGACAAACCATGCCTTCAATTTCTTTTTTGCCTTTAATGAGAATGAAAAGCATGAAATTGTGGTAAATAAGACAAGAATACTGCTTTTCAGTAAAATAGTATATACAATGCTGTCAAAATCTATGGACTTTCCAAGCAAGTATACCACAAATATAGATAAGAAAAAAACTAAAATACGTAAGTATTCAACTCGAAAATGGTAATATTTTTTTGCGAATAAGTGAGTTAATATTGGGATAAGAGCATAGCAAAGAAGTGTAGTAAACGCAGCACCATACATCCCATACTTGGGGATAAAGAATAAATTCAGGCAGAGATTCAGTATTGCAGCTATACCATAAATAATGGGCTGATACTTTGTTTTCTTGTTAAGAAAAAGACCAACTATAAGGATATTATAACTACCATTAAGCAAATAAGAAATGCATATTAAAAAGACGATACCTTTTGATGCTTCAAATTCTGGATTTAACAATATAGCAAAGATCTCATCTAAAAAAATCAACAGCACTAATACCACAAAACCAGACACAAAAAAATAGTATGTGAGTACTTTGGTGAATATCTTATCTCCATCACTTTTTTCAGATATTGGTTTAATCTGCTGTGGCCATGCTAAATTGAATGGCTGAGCAATGAGTATGTTAACGATCGTTCCTACTTTATAACCCATTGCATAAAGCCCGACTTCTTGTAAGGAACCGAATAATCTAAGAAGATACCGGTCACTGGATGTCAAAATGAACGACAAGATATTTGCTGGAACAAAGGGCAAACCAAACTTGAGAAGATCACAAACAAAATACTTATTGAAACGTATAGGTGTCTCTTTTAATATAAGGATGTGAGACACTAGAAAGGTAGCCAATGCTACAATCAATCGTGCTTCGAAGACTCCTGCCAGCGCTCGTGTCTTACTGACAACGAGAAAAAAGGTTACAGATAAAAAAAGAAACATCTTGAATAGTGATTGTACAATGAATTGTCTTGGTCTATCCTTGATTCGCAAAAAAGTGAGATGAAAGTTAAAAAATGCATCGAAATAGAGCGATAAAATGGCTAGAATGAATAGATGTCCGTATTCTTTTGTTTCTAAAACAACATACGAAAGGAATTCACTTGCCGGTAGGAGAATAGCTAAAATAAGAACAGACGATAAATGCATCATGATTAATGATGTGCCAATAATATCTCTTTTCAGCCGTTCCTCTTTAAAGTCAAAGTAGAAACGGGTAAGAGCGATCCTGATTCCAAGCTCTTGAACAATTCCTACAATTGAACAAAAAACCAACAATAAAGCCATAATACCGAATTCCTCTATTGTCAAATATCTTGCAAAGAGGGGAAGGAGAAGAAAATTGCCCAGTTGTGTAAATCCGTAGCCGATACCGTAGAGAAATGTATTCTTCCACAGTATCCTGATATCCTCAAACATTTAATTATCCCTACTGTATATTATGTATTGTCAATAGCTATACTAAATTTACACCAGAATGTATCTTACCGTAAAAATTAGCGAATTGCAAGCTTATGTGGCTTAGCTGTGGTGGACACAAGATATCATCAAGCGTTGTGTTTAAGAGATGAATTGGTTGTCCTATGTGTGATTATGTAGTGGTCAAGTAAAAACGGACACCTTATTAAGCAGCATTTAAGGATTGGATTTTTTCATAATCCATAGGACTCATATATCCTGGAGCCGAATGGAGTCGGTCAGCATTATAAAAAGGTGATGTAGTCTATCACTTTGGCTTTAGCTGTTTTTCTGGATACAAAGCGGCAATATCCAAGACGTTCAAATTTCAGGCTTCTGAAAAATCGCTCTGTGAGGCGTTGTCCCAGCAATTACCCTTGAGGCTCATACTGGGAATCACCTGATATTGTTTACGCTGTTTTTGTACCTTTCGCAAGCATACTGACTCCCCCTATCAGAATGGTGCATGAGGCCAGGAGAAGGTTTTCGTCTCCAGTAGGCCATCGCCAATGC
>JAXHVA010000001.1:0-153940 GCA_034189035.1 Thermodesulfobacteriota bacterium | reverse complement strand
ACCCGCTTCGAAATAAAGTCAGAATCGCTGTCAACAAGCAAAAAGGTTCGTTGATAGAATATCCAAAAAAAACCCACTTTTTCGTTAATGGGTACTTTTACTCTTGACATCTGGAGGCCTTTATAAAGTGTTAGCCATTCCGAATTGGTGCCTTGTCTAGATAAGTTTGAGATTCATAGTGCAAGAAATTCACTCGATTATTAGGATTCGGCGTAGAAAAGCACTTGATAATTTTAAGACTTACACCAAGCTTTCTCGTTTTACATTGATTGTTTAGATTGCCCATGACATCAAATCTAAATTTCTCACGATTAGACAAATTGACACATTCTAATGTAAATAGACTTGGCTGTTGGCTTAATTTCCATTGGGATTATTTTTCATAGGAGTTTTGAGAGAACACACTTATTCCAGCAAACAGACCTGAAACTTGACAACTTAGAGCTAGCTTCGAATCAATCTCCTCAAACCTTTTAATCGTATAATAGGGATCGGAGAAAAAGTTACAAAACAAAGGTGAAACGATATAATAATGCCAACGCCCGACAGAATTGAGACAATCATGGACTGTAATCCAGTCAATTCCCATTTTCTCATCAGGAAAGACTCTCCAATTGGATTTTCTCTTTCGGCGTTTCATTGAATTACTGAGTAGATGAAACAACATCCTTTCAAAATTAGTTTGATCGTCACGCCCAATTGTGTCGTGACGTCTATCGTGAGTGTCCCAGATTGCAACATCTACTCTCATGTCGTGTTCGTCAAGAGAATTGATTACAAAATCAACTATTTTGTTGGCACAGAATTTGTATTTGGAATCTTTGACTTTTTGCCATTTGAGCTCACTAACACTTGATTCCTCTAGTATTCCTAATAAACGACTTTCAATATCGTATGCAGCTTCTGTTCTAAAAGAGAATGCACAGATACTTCTATAGCGTTCTCCTGTTGTGTAGCTTTCATCAGTATAGGCTGTGTAATTTATGATAATGCAATACAATGCGATGGTTAACAAGCTAGTATACAGTTTCCAGATAAGTCCCTATCTATATTTTTATCTTGATAAAAAAATGTTCGAATTTTACAGTTTGCTATATTCTGAATAACATGAAAAATAAAACGCTATCCAGCAAAAATAGATAAACTGCTATGCTGAGAGTATTCTCTTAAATTATGTCGCTCTATTATGGGCTTTTGGCTAAAATGGCTTTTCCTATACGATCCTGTTTTCCTTATGAAAAGTAGTTGCAGTACTCTTTGGACTTCTATCACAAATACTACTTTGTACCATCAACAATTTGAAATATATTACTTTTTTAAGCAAATTTGAAGAAAAAAATAGAATGAAAAACAGAAGAAGAAAGTCGCTCATCTAATATCGAAGTTTCATAAAGACCAGACTGCCCGATTCTGAAGAAACAGTTGACAGTAGTGTGATGGGAACCGCGCACGTTCTTTTTACCCCTTATGATCTTTTCAATTGGTCATATTAATACTAGGAAATTGGGGTTCATAAACCGGATTCTAAGGAGAAATCCTATTATCCATGGGATACAGAACACCCCTTTACTGAGTATCAGGAGGCGTTGGCATAGGCTTTTATTATAATCCTTTTTTTCTTGACATGTATTTGGTGAAAAACGATTTGAAAAAATCCTTGACATATAATTCATTTCGAGTTATTAAACAATATGAAAAGGGGGCAAAAAAGAAAAGAAGAAGCGGTTCTGAAGAACCGTATTATTCTTTGCTCAAAAGCAAGGATTTATAACCTTATGTAATTAAAAAATATTGCCCCATTGACAGAGAAATTACATTACGAAAAAAGGCCATGAAGGCCCGTTGCCTTGGTTGGAACCAGGAAAAGAGTCTTCATGGCTTTTTTATTTTTTATCAAAAAAAGATAAACAGAGATAGAGTAATACAAATTCCAGGAGTATTATAGAGAAAATGTATTGTTAGTTTGAAGAGTATAGCCTGAGTATGGTCTCTGATCAAAGGTGAGAAAAGGAGAAGATTAATGAAGAGGTCTTTGTTGGTATTTGGTTTGATACTTGGATTGGTGTTCTGGGTTAATCCTTGGGTATATGCACAGAGTGTGGAAGAAGAACTCATAGACTTAAATGAACGGATTGAAGAGCTAAAGAACAAGATAGAATCCGCAGATAAAGAGACCGATGAGATTAGCAAGATATCCGACCATTTAAATATTGGAGGAGGTATTACGAGTGTAGTTCAAGCAACCGCCGGGAATGATGACCATCCTGAAGGTGAAGTTCAAGATGGTTCCTATTCTGTTGATATTGAACTAGAAATAGACCTTGAAAAGTGGGGTACTGCCTTTATCCATATGGAAGGAGGAGAGGGAGACAGTGTGACTGATGAGTTTGAGGCCTTAACCGGAGTGAATGCCGATGCCTTGGGTGGTGATAACCGATTTGATATTATAGAGGCGTGGTGGGAGTTCAGCCGAATGGATGAAAAGCTTACCCTTACATTTGGAAAGATAGATCCTGCTGGAATATGGGATACCAATGTGGTTGCAGATGATGAGTGTTGCCAGTTTATGGCGGATATATTCACTGACCAGGCATGCATGGAGTGGCCCGATTACACCCCGGGGATTCGCTGTCTTATTACCCCGAACGACTCTATGGATATCAATATTGGTCTTCTTTCAGCAGACAATGACTGGGAAGACCTCTTTGAGGATGTCTTCGGTATAACAGAGATCAACATAAAGCCCAAATTTGATGACAAGGAAGGAAACTACAGATTCTATGTATGGTTCAATGCCCTGGATCACATTGAATGGGATGATCTCTTTGATGGTATAATCCAAGACACTAAAGAGAACTGGGGTATAGGTCTTTCCTTTGACCAAGAGGTAAGTAAAGATGTCACCCTCTTTTGCCGGTTTGGTATACAGGACAGTGACATAGCTGGAGTGTCATTTGACCCTGGTGAAGGTGAAGTGCTTGAACCTTTTGCTATAGAATCTTCCTGGAGTATAGGTGGGCAGATTACAGGTTCTCCATGGGACCGTTCAAATGATGTCGTTGGCGCTGCTATTGGTCAAGTTATTCTTTCAGACGACTATGAAGATATCCTCGATGCAGGTGGAATAGACCCAGAGAACGAATTTCATTTAGAAGTTTACTATAACTACTATCTCAATGACTATATCGCTGTCTCTGCTGATATCCAGGTGATTGAGTCTATTGGAGGGAACGAGGATGCAGATACAGTAAGTATCTTTGGCGTTAGAACGCAAATAAGCTTCTAAAAGGACCTTGTAAGTGAAATAATGCATAAAACAGACTCTATAATGGTATAAGGAGATTAACGATGAAGAATAGAATATTGAGATTAATGGCATCTTTGGTTTTTACAGGCATGTTTTTTATTGTTACTCTGGATGTTGCCAATGCCCACTTCGGAATGCTAATCCCTTCAGATGATATGGTTACACAATCGGAAGATCGCAACATCACAATCGATGTAAAGTTCATACACCCCATGGAAGGGCATTATATGGAGATGGTGAAACCGGATCAGTTCGGAGTGCTGTGCAGAGACAATAAGGAAGATCTGCTCACCACACTTAGGGAAAAAAATGTACACGGCTTTTCCACCTGGCAGACGACTTATAAGATCAAACGTCCTGGGGACTATATATTCTATGTAGTACCCACACCTTACTGGGAACCCACAGAGGACTGCTTTATAATCCATTACACCAAGGTGATTGTAAACTCACTTGGGATGGAAAAAGGCTGGGATAGTGAAGTCGGTCTCAAGACAGAGATTGTACCCCTCACAAGGCCATATGGGCTCTGGTCCGGCAATGTCTTCCAAGGCATTGTAAAGGTCAAAGGAGCCCCTGTACCCTATTCAGAAGTGGAGGTAGAGTACTATAATCAAGAGGGACAGGTTACATGGCCTGCAGATCCGATGATTACTCAGGTCATTAAGGCCGATAAGAACGGTGTATTTACCTATGCTATGCCAAGGGCTGGCTGGTGGGGTTTTGCCGCACTCAATGAGGATGAAGAGAAGATAAAACATGAAGGAAAGCCCAAGGGTGTTGAAATAGGTGCTGTGCTCTGGATTAAGACTTACGATATGAAGTAAGAAACTGTTCTCACTTGTTAAAAATCGCTCACAGCAAATGCAATCACGGTATTACCCGTGGAAAACTCTCGTTTTTCCCCTATTATTTCTTAACGCTCACTATATTGCTCAAGCAACTGCACGCGTTATGATATGATTGCCTTTGTTGCATTGACTCAATAACAATCTAAGAAAATAGTAATAGTGTATTGTAAAGATTGATGAGGTAGCAGAGACAGGATTGAACAGAATGATTTATACATAGGGAAATTATAAAAGGTTAGTATATGCATATATCAGAAGGCGTATTATCTGCTCCTGTATTGATTACTGGAGCAGCACTTACAGCAACGGCTGTAGGTATTGGGCTGAAGAAGATGGACTATGACAGGATTCCTCAGGTTGCAATCTTGTCTTCTGTATTTTTTGTAGCCTCTCTGATTCATGTCCCCATCGGACCGGCAAATGCGCACTTGATAATGAACGGATTAACCGGTCTGCTGCTTGGCCTTTCAGCTTTTCCAGCTATACTGGTCGGTCTCATCCTACAGGCTATTCTCTTCCAGTTTGGCGGGATCACAACCTTGGGGATAAATACCTTTAATATGGCTTTTCCTGCGCTAATCTGTTTTTATCTGTTCAGAAACGGAATCAGACATAAAAATCCGGTAGTAATATCCGTGTGTGCCTTTGGATCCGGATTTACAGCCGTTTTTTTAAGTGGTGCCTTTGTCGCAACCTCCTTGATCTTTTCTGAAGAGTCATTTATTAACATAGCAAAACTTATTTTAGTTGCACACCTGCCGGTAATGATAATTGAAGGTATATTTACTGCATTCTGTATTGGATTCTTGAAAAAGGTCAGACCGGAGATAATAGGATGATAAAATGAAAGGGGAAAAACCGTCAAATAGACTTTTGCTTTTCTGTAAAATCTCTTTAAATTTGATCTTTGTTTTCCTGCTTATAAATATAGCCGGTTCAAAAGTATCCGCCCATAAAGTCAATATCTTTGCTTATATAGAGGGGGACACGGTCTTTACAGAAAGCTATTTTAATGATGGCAGAAAGTGTATCGATTCAAAGGTTGAGGTATTCGACAACGCTGGTGATAAACTCTTAGAAGGCTTGACCAATAAAGATGGAGAGTTTTCTTTTCAATCTCTTGGGAAGATCGATTTGAGGCTAGTTCTCACAGCCGGTATGGGCCACAAAGCCGAGTATGAGATTAAAGCGGATGAATTCAGAGATTCTGAAGAAGAAGACAAAACAGGTTCAACTCTTCACCCTGCCAGGGAAGACAGATCAGACAAAAGACCAAAAAAAGGGAAGCAAACAGGCGATACTGAAACACTAACAGTGGATATGAAACAGATGCAATCCATGGTCGAAGCATCATTAGATAAAAAGCTCAGGCCAATTTTGAAGCTCATTGCAAAATCACAGCAAAAAAGGGTGTCATTCTCTGAGGTTGTCGGTGGAATTGGTTATATCTTTGGTATAATGGGAATCATACTCTATTTTAAATCAAAAAAAGATGAAAACGGATAAAGACAGATATGGTACATGAAACTTTTATATATGGCGATTCTATGATTCATCGTCTGGACCCAAGGATCAAGGTCATAGTTGCAACAGCATTTTCTATTGTTATTGCTGTAGCAGATAAATTTTCCGTTCTTTTATATGGCCTTTGCTTTTCTTTCGCTCTTCTATGGATCGCACGGTTGAACATCAAGAAAGTGAGTTTTCGTTTGATGATCGTAAATGGGTTCTTACTCCTTCTTTGGGTATTCCTCCCTTTTACATACCCGGGGGAGATGCTCTTTTGCATTGGCCCGTTTAACGCAACTCAAGAAGGAACCATTTATGCGGCATTGATAACCTTGAAGTCAAATGCAATTATAATAGCATCCATTGCCCTTCTTGCTACATCCTCGGTAACTACCTTAGTTCATGTTCTTCGGCATCTATACGTCCCGGACAAACTGGTTCATCTCTTCTTCTTTTGCTTCCGCTATATTCATGTTATCCACCATGAATATACACGGCTGATGAATGCAATGAAGATACGTTGTTTTCAGCCAAAGACCAATATGCATACTTATAAGACATATGCCTATCTTGTTGGGATGCTCTTATTGAGAAGCTATGATCGCTCGGACAGAGTCTATCATGCAATGCTTTGCAGGGGCTTCAAAGGAAAGTTCTGGATGCTGGACCATTTTTCCATGAACAAATTTGATATAATTTCAGGGACGGTACTTTTTTTAATTATTATAGGATTGGTTATTTTGCAATGGGGACGGATAATAACATAATACTTGAACTGAAAGGGATAACATTCGGCTATCCTTCGAGGTGTTCAGTACTCAATGGGCTGGAACTTACTTTTTCTAAAGGGCAGCGCATCGGCCTTGTTGGCGGCAATGGGAGTGGAAAGACCACCCTCTTCCATATCATTATGGGGCTCTTAAAGCCAATTACAGGAGAAATCAGGGCTTTTGGAAAATCCAGAGAAACAGAGGCTGATTTCAAGGAGGTTCGAGAAAAGATTGGGCTTCTCTTTCAGGACTCAGATGATCAACTGTTTTGCCCAACTGTTGCCGAAGATATTGCATTTGGGCCATTAAACCTTGGAAAGACACAAACTGAGGCAAGGGAAGTTGTCAAAGAGACATTGGAAACGCTTGGATTGCTTGGTTTTGAAGACAGGGTGTCTTACAAGCTCTCCAGCGGTGAAAAGAGGCTCGTGGCCCTTGCAACTGTGATTGCTATGAATCCTGAGGCCTTATTGCTCGATGAACCGACCACAGGACTTGATACGAACACAACCGAAAGAATCATCGGTTTTTTGAACAGCCAGTCAGCACTGTCCTATATCATCATCTCCCATGACCATGATTTCTTGGAGAGAACGACTCGATCTATATACAAAATGGATAGCGGGAAGGTCGAAAAAAACAACTGTTGGAACAAAAGCGAAGAGGGATTTCAACAATAAGCAAAAAAGTGGTCCTGAAGAGCCATATGATCCCTTTTTCCAAAAAGGCAGATAATTAACGTAAAACTCAAATAGAGAAAAGACTAACCAGGCCATGAAGGTCTCATTTCCTGATTGAAATCAGGATAAGGGGGGTTCATGGCCTTTCTATTGATACATCATATTCGATACTGGTTGATAATCCTTTTTATTTTGGTGTATTCAGGAATTTGCCCTGCCAGAGTAGTCGAGCTGGATACTGACAAAGATGGAAATACAGACCGGATCGCCCACCTCGATGAGAATGGTATTATTGAAAAACTCGATATTGACACCAATGCTGACGGAATAATGGACAGGTTCCAATCTTATGTGGAGGGGAAACTTGTTAGGGTTGATGTGGACTCAGATCAGGATGGTCGTTTAGAGAGTGTCACATGGTTTCAAGATAGCAAGGTATACAAGGAGAAAAAGGATACCAATGGAGATGGTCGCTTTGATGTTTTTTCCAGGTTTAAGAAAGGAAGACCGTCTTTTATACGGAAAGATAGAAACCTTGATGGGAATTGGGACCTCTACTTCCATTTTGATTCTGAGGGCATAGTAGAAAAAATTGAGGAAGACACTAGGCATAATGGAAGTATAGACAGGATAAGGACTTACTGCAACGGGGAACCCGTCAGGATCGAATATGACTCCAATGGTAATGGGTGTATGGATACCATTTCGCTTTTTAAGAAAGGCAGGCTCTATCTTCAAACTCAGGATAAAAATCGAGACAAAAAGCCGGATTTAAAGATATTTTTTAATAAGGATGAAGCAAGAGAAAGGGTAGAAAGCGACACCAACTTCAACGGGAAGATCGATACCTGGCAATACTATCGAGATAGAAAGATCGTACGATTAGAGCGCGATGAGCGGGGGAATGGAAGGGTAAACCTGAAGGTATTTTATAAAAACAAAAAAAAGTACAGGCAGATTATTGATAAAGACAACGACGGCAAATTTGAGATCAGTCAACGGTTCAACGAATTTCCGTGGACCATGGTAGTGGAATTGGATGATGACGGAGACGGCAGGGCAGAAGAACGATATTGCTATAAAGGGAGCATCTTAAGACTCAAAGAGATCGATCAGGACAGTGATGGAAACCTGGAGCTAAGGGAACATTATAATGCCCAGGGAAAGCTTATAAAGAACGAAGAAGACGCTGATGGTAATGATCGACTCAGTATTACATGGTTTTACAATGACAAAGAAGAGGCAATCCGTGCGCAGAAGGACGTCAATGGAGACGGAGGAGCAGACATCCTGTACTATTATCAAGAGGGACGATTAAAGGCCGTTGAAGAGGACACAAACGGGGATGGCAGGACGGACCTGTGGGAGGAATACGATGATTCTGAAAACCTGGTTAAAAGGGCAAGGGATATAAACCTTGATGGGAAACCGGATATTGAAGATAGGATAAGTGAACAGATAATAGATAAATGAGAAAGGAAGTAAGGAATTATGATCGAGTTTCTTGTAAAAGGAGGCATTTTGGTAATTCCCATCCTCCTTTGTTCTGTACTGGCGTTGGCAATCTTCTTAGAAAGGCTGATACGCTTTGCCAGGATTCGTATCCGTGAGTCCGGTCTGGTGGAAAAGGTCAGCCAGTATATGATAGAAGGAGAAGAAAATAAAGCCATTGAACTTGTAAAAGGCAGCAATTCACCCATAGCACGAATACTAGAACATGCCCTTGAGGTAAAGGATCAAGACCGGGAAATCCTGGATACGGTTATTGTCCATACCACCGATGAAGAAGTACGAACCTTGTCTAGCTACCTCAATGTTATGGCTACTATCGGGAATATCGCCCCCCTTCTGGGGCTTCTGGGCACGGTTATCGGTATGATCAAGGCATTCATGGTTATACAGGAGATGGGAGGAAAGGTCAATGCCTCAGTATTAGCTGGCGGGATATGGGAAGCCATGCTGACCACAGCTCTAGGGCTTTCTGTTGCTCTGCCCACCATGGTTGCTCATACCTACCTTGTAAGCAGGGTAGATGGCTTCCAGGCTCAGATGGAGGATGGGGCGGTTGCGTTTATTAAGACACTGGGAAAAAGACAAAAAAGGGGTGTGTCATGATAAAACATTTCAAACCGAGGCCACGTGTTCAGGTACAGGTACCTTTGACCGCACTGATCGATATCGTTTTTCTCCTCTTGATCTATTTTCTCCTTACTACAAATTTCATAACAGAAGAGGGGATCAAGATAAAACTGCCACAGGCGAAGGCATCGGTACCACAGGTAGAAAGAGAGATCATAGTGCATATAGACAAGGAAGGAAGGGTCTTTTTGGCTAAGGAAGAGGTATCCAATGCCCGGCTCTTTGACCTGCTTAAAGAGATGATCGGGGGGCAAGAGGACAGGCTGGTGGTAGTTAAGGCCGACCGACAGGTAATATTGAACAGAGTAGTCAAAGTCATGGATATGGCCAAAGCAGCCGGAGCAGGCAGGCTATGTCTGGCTACAAAGAAGGATTTTTAGGTT
The DNA here is from genome assembly GCA_034189035.1 of Thermodesulfobacteriota bacterium. Classification (GTDB taxonomy): domain Bacteria; phylum Desulfobacterota; class UBA8473; order UBA8473; family UBA8473; genus JAUXFK01. Next base: position 144,301 of record JAXHVA010000001.1, on the reverse strand, counting down.
TATGATAAGCAAGCCCAACTGGTTGCTTCGCAATTTGGTGGGGATTTCTCTTGGGATACACTTCGTTATCTTCATGCATATCACGGGTCTTTATAGATCACAGGTTTTGACCTGTATAGAGCTGACCCTGAAGAGCACATCGGAGTCTTCCCAAAGGAGCATACCCAGGCCGAGGCACCGTGTAGCTCCCCCAGAGCCTTTTCAGGAAATAAAGAGGCAGGTGATCAAGACGGTTCCTATACCCAGACCGATCAAGGTAGAACCTTCAGAAAGCTATCTGCCCGATGCGCTCACAGAGGTTCTTGGCTGTCCAGAGATACCTGAAGACCGGCGCAGTGAAACCGATTCCGTGTCCATGGAACCTGCTGCTGATAACTATATGGAGACGATTCGTTTACGAATCGAGCGTTTTAAAAAATACCCTCATTTCGCCAGGACCAAACATATGGAGGGGATGGCCACATTACGCTTTACGATCACAAAAGAGGGAAGGCTGAAGGAGTCCAAACTTGTCAAGACCACACGCTACAGAATCCTAGACAGGGCAGCCCTTGAGGCTGTTCGTAATGCAGCACCGTTTCCACCCCTGCCGGAGAGTATCTCCGCAAGTGAAATTACATTGGAGATCGCCATTGTCTTTGAGTTGACCTGATTTTTTATTAAAAGGGAAAGGAGGAAAAATGTGTGAAGCGAATGTTTATATCAACACAGTTGAAGGAAAAGAAGAGCTCATTATGGAGGGGGTAAATATCCTTCGACCCGAGGAGAACGGAATCCATCTACAGAGTATCTTTGGTGAGCAAAAGGTTGTAAAGGCTCGTATCAAGGAGATGCAGATGGTAGATCACCGGATTATATTGGAGGCAGATTGATGCAGAAAACAAAAATATAAACTGGATAGTGTATAGCAGTTTAGTTTTTTGAACTGAAGGTTGATGTAGTTTTCTATTTATAGCGCTGAAACGATGCAATGGTTTTTATAGAAGGCTACCGCAACGGGTAATATTACAGGCTGTCTTCCCCCGGAGAACGCCAGAGGATTCTACCGAGCTCTTTTGTATTTTTTAACAGGAAAAGAGGGGGTTATCAACAGGGGTTTCCTCTGTCTACTCCATATGCTTTGCAGTGAAAGGTTATGGTTTGAGAATGATGGAGAAGAGAATTTACATGAAGAGGTTGAATCTTATTTTAATTTTAATGGGGATTGTGACTCTTATCTTATCTGAATTGATTTGGGCAGATGAGAAAGAAGAACAAGAGATACGCAATGTGGGACAGGTGGTGGTAACAGCCACCAAAACCCCCCATACATTAAAAGAGGTTCCAGTGGAAACGGTCGTGATTACCAGGGAAGACATCGAAAAGATGAATGCCCAAAACACCCTGGACATCTTGAAAAATATTCCAGGCATTAACGCATCAGTTCATGATGATGTCTTTGGAACTTACACTTGGCGAGCCAAACTCCGAGGGTTGAATTTCAATGATGGGTATGGCCTGATCCTCATCGATGGGCAAAGGGCCATGGGCTGTGGTCAAAGCGGTGGCATGGGAGAATATGGAATCGGGGTGAACCAGGTTCCAGTGGATATGATTGAAAGAATCGAAGTAGTGAAAGGCCCAAGTTCTGCATTATACGGAAGTGATGCTATGACTGGTGTTATCAATATCATCACCAAGAAATCGCCGGATAAGACAACAGGAAGCGCTGGCGCAGCCTATGGTTGGTACAAGATCAAGGAAAGGGATCAGGATGGAACAATAACCAAGCCTTCTGACAATGGCCACAGTCGAAATATCTCTAATTCATACGTCTCTTATGGAGACAGGATATCGAATCGTTTTGGCTATCTCCTTCATTATAACTATGATAGCGCAGAAGATATAGGAGAGAATCCGATCAAATCCGATCGACACTCTTTTATGGGGAAGCTGGATGCCTCTATTAACGATCACATTGACTTTTATATGAAGTCTGAACTAAGCGATTATGAAAAGATGGACAACCGACATGAAGATACCTGGCGTATTTCTGCAGGAATTGATTTAAGATCGATGAATGATCATTTCTTTTCCTTCAAAGCGTTTACATATACATGGGATTTCACCCATGGTTATCCTGGTTACTCTTACGGGTATAAACATGGTGAGGTGAGTTATGATCAGGGTGAAATTCTCTATACCTGGTTCTTGAGTGATCAAAATGTCATTACCCTTGGTGGAGAACTTCAAAGACAGGGTATCGACTATATCATAGAAAACCCAGATGACAGTATTGTTAATGTTAATGAAGACGTGGACACCTCAAGTCTTTATATACAGGATGAGGTTACGCTCTTTGATGACTTTACCCTGGTGAGCGGTTTCCGGTATGATGATCATTCTACCTTCGGGGATGAGCTCAATCCGAAATTAAGCCTTATGTACAGACTCTCTGAAGACACTACTTTCAGGGCTTCAGCAGGAAGGGCATTTAAATCGCCCACCATTCGTCAACTTTACTACAGTACTCCTTACAGACATGGTGATTATTACGTTCAGTCTAATACAGATCTGGAACCGGAAACGTCTGCCGGTTACTCCATAAGCATAGAGCAATGGCTGCTCAAACAAGATGTTATGTTCAACCTGAGCTATTTTCGTAATGATGTGGAGGATATGGTAGTGAGGGAAGATACAGGGACTCTATATGACGGCCTGCCGTTAAAAATATACAAGAATGTGGAAGAGGCCTGGACACAGGGCATTGAAATCATGAGCAGAATGTATCTGACCGAATTACTCTCTGCTTCCCTTTCTTATACTTATACAGCATCGGAAAATGAGGAGACAGGAAAAGACCTGACTTACCTTCCGAAACACAGTTTCACCTTCTCACCTGCATACGAACTGGAGAAATACGATTTAGGTACAAGTGCTACCGTATCATACATTGGGAAGCAGTATAAAGACACAGAAAACACCACCCAGATTGATGAGCATACTGTTGTAGATGTGAAGATCTACAAACATCTCTCCGATAAGGATAATCTTTCCTTTGAGGCGGATAACATCTTTGACTCTGATAAAGGGGATAAAGGTAACTTCCGCACTGGAAGAACCTTTTTAGTTAAATTGGATATTTCTTTTTAATCTTTTATGATGGAGGTTATGTAATGAAGAAAAGAGGTAAATTGAGGACGTTATTGGTTATTGGCATAGGCATTTTTGTCCTGGTCTCTCTTTGCAAAGAGGCTTATGCACATTATCCCTGGATAAATCTCGCAGACTATACCCCCGAACCAGGAGAGGCTTTAAAGATCACAATAGGTTGGGGGCATCATTATCCCCTAGATGGCTTTCTGAAAAGGAATGCTTTGGAAAACATTTCAATTATTGGACAGGGAAAGACCAAACATGGTGTGAAGACCTCATCTGAAGTGGAATTTCAATCAGAAGAAAGTATACATGAACAGGGAGTATATATCATTGCTGCCAAAAGAAAGGCGGGCTTTTATACTAAAACCACTGAGGGAGGAAAGATGTGTTCAAAGAAGGGTCTGAAGAATGTCATCAAGTGTTCTCACTCTCTTATGTGCATGAAAGCCGTGGCGAATGTGGGAAAAGAAAGAGGAAAGGTTGATACTTCCATCGGTCATCCGATGGAAATCATTCCTCTTCAGAACCCGGCTGAATTAAGGGAAGGAGATTATATGCCCGTGCAAGTACTATTAAAAGGCAAGCCATTCAAAGGAAATATATATGCCACCTATATCGGTTTCTCTACACAGAAGAATACTTTCGCCTATACTACAAGTACAGACAAGAAAGGTAAAGGCAAGATAAAGATACTCCGTTCCGGTGTTTGGATGATCAAGGCCGATCATGAGGAACCGTATCCGGATCAAAATGAGTGTGATGTGGAATCATTTGTGGCCACCCTTACCTTTGAAGTAAAGTAGAATATATCAACGCAATAACCTGCGAGCATCTTCATAAGTGTTCACGAGGTTATGAGCCAGTGGACATTTATGATGCTTTTTCCCACAGGAGAAATCCAAAAATGAAATTTATTGCATTGTGGTTGTGCATTACTACATGCATGTTGGTGATAGTAGAGAGTGTGTGGTCCCATGGTGTGCGAGGAAGAATCGATTCAGGAAGTGGGACTCTTGTTGAAGCTAAGTATGACGATGGTGAGCCGATAAGTTATGCAGGCATCGAAATATTCGATCCAGAGGGAGGCCTTCCCTTTCAAACAGGAAGAACCGACAGAAATGGAAGGTTCCTCTTCTATCCGGATATGATGGGGAACTGGAAGGTTGTGGTTAATGATGGAACGGGACATCGACTTGTATTGAAGACAGAGATTGACAGTTCATTAAACATCAAGGAAACGAATGAAAGACATGGCAGAGGCTTAATCATGAATAACAGTTCCTTTCTAGGATACGCGAGAATCATCGTTGGTATCAGCATCATATTCGGCATTTTTGGGAGTCTTCTGGGGTGGGCTTGTTATAAAAGGATGAAAGATAATGATAACAAAAAGAAAACCACCCCGGAATAAAATTTTTACCGAAAAAGGAGATCGTTCAAATGAACATAAATCTGGCTGAATCCCATATAAATGAAAAATTAGATATAGACATTCCTGAGTTTATCAGGAACAAGGCAGAGGCAGAAGGTCTTTATGATTATGAGATAGCCAGGATACTGAATCTCGAAATCCGTGTAATCAGAAAGGTGAAGAAATTCTACGGAATAAAGAGGTCAAATTGCTTTACTAGAAGGTTTGATGAAAGATATGGCAAAAGCTCAACAAAAACCTTCCAGCGTATTATTGAAAATCCTTATTCTTCCCTGGCAGAGGTAGCCAGGCATTTTGGCTTTTCCCGAGAGTATGCCCGCCAGGTCTATATGAATATATATGGACATCCTTATACAAAAGTACACAGGGAAAAACTTGAAATAAGGAGAATAAAAAAGAAGGAAGTAAAAAAGAGGCGCCGATGAATAAAGGATAGAAGGTGTCTTGAACTTTTAAACAGCAGGTGTACGATTGATGGTTGTATCCCCCCCAGGTTGGTCGAGTCGCAAGTACCTGTTGCATTTGCGAATGCCTCCTTTGTGATGGGTGTTGCGACTCGCTGCCGGGGTAGTGTTGAACAAGGTAAGTTCTGAGGACATATATGAAAAGATGAAAGGTGAACTTGAGAAGAGAAGACTTCCCATCCTGGGGAAAATCCCATTCAGCAAGGTAATTGCTGAGGCATGCCTTCAAGGACAACCGATTGATCTGGCTGACAGTAAGGACGAGACAATGAAGATAATCGAAAGGCTTCAAACCATGTTGGGGATCTCGGGAAAAACCTGATAAACTTTAATCTTGATGAAGAGGAAATGAAGAAGATTCTGGTGGATGCCAAACCGAGACTCAAACGGGAGAAGCAGAAAAAAAGGGAATTTTAGAAGAAAGGAGAGGCTGTTTTTATGGAAAAAAACGAGAGAGAACGATTGTCGATCTTAATTGATCACTGGATTCACCACAACCAGGAACATATTGCCCAGTATTTATCCTGGGCTCAGAAAATGGAAGAGGCGGACTTAAAGGATGTGGCCGACCGTCTCAAAAAGGCTTCGGATCTGATTTCGCAGGCCAACCGGGAATTTTCTGCGGCTAGGGGAGCGCTGGCCGGGGCTTAGGTGGTTCAAAACCCCTGGGGCATCTTCCGGAAACTTCTTTGGGGAGTTTATGATCACCACAGAGGTGCCTGGCAAATCATCTCATGGACATCCAGCATGACCGGCATAAGGTGATAATCTCCACCCAGCATATCCCACGTGGATCACCACAACTGCATGGAGGGTATAGTGGTAAAAGGGAAGCCCGAGGAGGTGAAAAAACTGGCGGAAAGCATTAAGGTGGTGAAAGGGGGCAAACATAGTTTCCTGACAATGGCTATCACTGGAAAGGAGTTGGTGTAATTTATTTTGCAGTTGGGTAATACGATTTTAAGATAGATGCTACTTTTAATAATAAAAGGAAGGAGAAGGAAGCCGCCACTGGCAATGGAACAGACCTCCCTCCCCTGGAACACGGCAGAGAATTCTACCGAGCACTTTTGTTTTGTAACAGGAAAGGAGGATGTTGTCAATAATAGTTTCCTCTGCCTTCTCTATATGCTCTTCGATGATAGCTGGCATTGCTCACTTCTGTCAATCCTCAGCGATATCTTGGTTGGGAACTTAAAGGGTCGGTTAAAGAAAATCATGAACTTTTGAACAATGGATATCTCATTAATTGATAGTCTCTCCCTCTCCCCGGATAGCCTGGTCGCAAGGTCATGTTGTATCGTAAAAATGTTTGTGATAAGTCTTGCGATTCAGTATCTGGGGGGTTTAATCTACAATAAAAAAGGCGGGATTTTGGCCTGTATGTATTAAATATATTCACATTGATGGCTTCATCCATATTGTCGAATATATTCGTAAAAAGACAATGAAGGAAAGGTGCGATGATATGGAAGGCGGTCAGCCCTGGTCAAGGTTTGCAGGCTGCCTTCCAGTGAAGCCCTTCGGGGTGAGGGATACTTCTATTTATTAGCACCACAGAAGTATTTTTTTTTCAAATCGGCTGATATTAATTCTCCCCAGGGTTCTCGGTTATTCAAGACAAATCAAATAGGAGGAGAAAAATGATACGTATAAAGCTGTGCCACTTACAGCTTCTTGCCATGACCGCCATGATTATTTTCGTGTTGAGTCAGGCTATTGGCCTTTTGGCGGCCGAAGAAATAGACCCTGAGGTAATTAATATTGGGAAGATCACTGTAATGGCCCCGCAGCCTGGCGTTGAGATTACAACCGACAAGACCATTATCCATATTGATGAATTCAAGAAGCCCGGCGAAGTCTGGACCCTTACCGACATCCTGACCGAGATCGGCGGGATCGATGTACAGCGTGCCAACCCACTCATGGCAGGTCCGGGCGACGAGGTATCAATACGCGGCCTCAATGAAGGCCGGATGGTTATAGAGATCGACGGCCGACGGATCAACCATGCCGGCCACTACGGCAGATATATAGTCGACTGGTCCTCGTTGAACATGGATGATATCGAAAGCATTGAGATCATTCGTGGAGGACACTCGGTCCTTCACCCCTTTGCCATCGGAGGCGTGATTAATATCATCACCAAGAAGGGAAATAAGACTGATAAAGCCAAGCCTGAGGCAAGCATTAAAGCAGGTTACGGAAATTTTGACACGTATAATATGGCAGCTTCGGTCAACGGGGGTGTGAGAAATACTGTGGGTTATAACTTCTCAGCGAGCAGGCAGGAAACCGATGGTTATCTCAGAAACAACCTTCAGGAAACGGACAGCTTTAACGGACATTTGACCTTTTATCTTCCGCGTGGCGCCACTTTCAGTCTCGGCGCCAAGTATTCCGATGTGCTTTACGGCCTGCCGGTTATAAACGATCCGAATGATCCGGATCCGGCTGTGGCTGCCCTCTATGACAACGATTATCCTAAATTTGAGAGGTCCCGTGATCAGTTGAGACATCTCGGCTGGCCTCAATTAGCAGGCGGACCAGATCCGCAATGGGAAAAACATACCACATATCTAGATGGTATCCTTAAGACGCCGGTGGGGTCGGGCACCATTAAGATACATGGTTTTTATACCCTGGGCAGACGTTGGACCAGTGAATATAATGCTATGGGCATTTTTAATGCAGATTATTTTGTCGATGATGAGACAAAGGGTATTATTGGCGAGTACCGAGATTTTGAGATGTTCGATTCTCACCGTGTAACAGTTGGTATGGAATACCAAGAGCTGGGGTGGCCAGACGAAAACCCCATCATCTATGAGGTCAAATCGGCATATGTGCAGGATGTCATTGACCTCGGGGACAGATGGACAGTTACACCAGGTGTCCGCTACTATCATGTGGAAATGGATACTTATTATTCCCAGTTTGGTGAAGGCTGGCCGGACGAAGGTAAAGAAGAGGATGATGATGGTTTCTATCCCAGCCTGAAGTTGGATTTCCAGGCCGCCCTTGAGACGGCGCTTTATGCTGCGGTGAGCCGATCGTACCGGCTTCCGTGCCCGTGAGATTACTACTGGTGGGCGCGGTGCGCCTCCCCGGAAAACCCTTCACTGGACCCGGAATCGGCCTGGGAGTATGAAGCCGGAATTATTCAGGAGTTCAAATCGCTGACGGTCAGGACGGCCGGTTTCTATTACGACATTGAGGACTTCATCAACGACAACGGAATCACGGCCGCAGGTGCATTGGGCGGAATGGGGACACTCGGCAGCAACTGCCTCTATAATATCGATCACGTTAAGCTTTATGGAGCGGAACTGGAGGCGACCATCCATCTTGGGGGAAAATGCACGGCCACAGCCGCCTATGTCTATCAGGAACCCGACATAGATCAAGCTGGCTTTGAGGACGGGTGGACGTATTATCTGCCCGAGCTTCTGCCCAAGCACAAAGTTAAACTAATGGCCAGGTATAACGTCTGGCAGGACGGATGGCTGCAGTTAAACTCCCGCTATGTTTACGACCGCGGCACACAGAGGGCAGGAGAACTGGATGACTATATGACCCTTGATGTGGGATTTGAACAGAAGTTCAAGTTCGATAGGAAAGAGTACATGGCAAAACTCTTTTGCAGCAATGTGACCGGTACCGATTACGAAGAGATATCGGGTTATAAAATGCCTGAATATGTCTGGGGATTCCAGCTTGGCGTAAAATTTTAAATAAATTAAGGGGGCAAATCCATGAAGAAAATACAACGGTTTTCATTCATAATGGTTGTTATTGTAGCGGTGACATGTTTCTGGTCGTGCCAGGCAGCCGCCTGGAGCCGCGGCCATTTCTATGTCATCGGAGTCGGCCCTGCTGGGCCCCGGACCGCAACCCTCCATGCCTTGGAAACCATCAAGCAGATGGACGTTATTATAGCCTCTGACCAGCATGTAAAACTCTTTGCGGAGTATGTTGGAGATAAATCGATCCTTTTTGATCCCTGGACAGGAATCTGGGACCACAAGGGCAAAGCACAACAGAAACTAACCAAAGAAGAGTTGGCCTGTTTCAAGGTGGAACGTTTCCGGATAAGGGATAAACGGGTGACGCAAATCGAGCATCTTCTGGTCAGGGGAAAAGATGTGGGACTGATGGATTCTGGGAATCCCTGCCTTTACGGACCGAGCCACTGGTATGTAGAGCAATTCGATCCGAAGGACGTGGTAATTATTCCAGGCATGGGATGCGACGCGGCCGCTATGGCCGCGTTGAGCAAAAGCAACATCCCCGCTCATAAGACCTGCTTTGTCATGCAAACAGCGCCCTTTTCTTTAATGGGTTGGGGGATGAAGGATCGCCGGATCCTGAAGGACCTGGCCAAGTATCCCTCTACCATGATTTTTTACATGGCACTCTGGAAACCAAAAGAGCTTTTTGCAGCCCTGGGGGAGGCATTTCCGCAGGACATGCCCTGTGCAGTTGTATATTGGGCCGGGCACCCTGATCGGGAGCGAATCCTGCGGGGGACAATCGCCGATATGGGAGAAAAACTTGTAAAGGATAAGGAAAAATTTATGGGGATCTTGTTAATCGGGCGTTTTCTGGAAGGCAAACCCTATGAGTCAGCCATGAAAAAAATGCAGGAACAACTGGGAAAATAGCAGAAGGTGAAAAACAATAATTTGAGAGGTGGAGGATGATACGAAGAAGATACGCAACCTTATACTTGATGTTGGCTTTCTTCTTATTTGCCCATTTTGCGCATGCCCATACTTACGGAACATCGGTACTGGTTGACACGGATATGGCCCTCGATGATATTCGGGCAGTGGCCATGCTCCTCAATTCCCACAGAGTTAATATCCCCTTGATCGTCACGTCGGACGGTGGGGTGCCGCCTCAGATCGGTTGTCAAGGTCTGGCAAGGCTCTTGAAGTACTTTAAGAAGGATAATATCCGGATTGCCCAGGGCAAGGCTCTGGATAAACCGTCACCTCCATGGCGATCGTGGTCTGAGGATGTGAAATGGCCTGAAACAGATATAACACCCATGAATTTAGATTTAGGCTGCCCAGCCCACAAGGCGATTGTGAATACATTAAAATCTTTTGATGGGTCTCTCCTTTACCTTTGCCTTGGGCCTTTAACCAATCTGGCGGAGTCTCTTCGAGGGAATCCTGAGGTTGGGGATAAGATCTCACGGCTTGTCTATTTCGGCACTCATCCGGACGCCTCCTCTCCCGGTTGGAATACAGCTCGTGACCCGGAGTGCGCACGTCTGGTTTTTGATTCGGGCATCGAGATATATTCAATGAGCCTTCCGAGGGAGAAGTTGCTTCGGTTTGATGAGGCGTTTTACGGGCTGATAAAGGGTATGAAAACGCCGACAGCTCACCTGATCGCAAGTATTCATGGAGCCCCGGCTGTGAAGAAACTCTTATCTCAGGGACATTTTTATATATGGGATGAGATGACTGTGATTTATCTGAATCGTCCATCTATGTTCAAGTTTTCACCTGAGGCCGAATTTGCGAATGTGATGTCCCTAAAGTCATTTAAGGCTGAGGGCGTCTGTGATGCGTATTTGAAACTTTTGGGTCTTGCTACGGATTTTAACCTGAGTCACCGTCATACAGTCGTCTTGAAAACCTTTCCGGATGACCCCTTGCTCTTCAGAGAAGATGTGATGCCTCATGTGGAAAAAATTATTGAGAAATACGGACTTGAAGAATGGAATGCCTGTCTTTTAACCAATGAATTTCACAGGCACCTGGGCATATATTCCTTGATCGGAGCGAAGATGGGGATCAGGGCGAGGGAGATCCTGGAAGCCCCTTTTGATAAGTTAAGGGTCGTTTCATTTGCTGGGAACAGCCCTCCTTTAAGCTGCATGAACGATGGTCTTCAGGTAGCTACAGGGGCAAGTTTGGGGCGAGGGGCAATCCGGGTATCTGATGATAATCCGCGTCCAGCGGCTTCTTTTTTATATAGGGATAAAAGGCTGACCTTAACTCTCAAACCCGCATGGTTGAAAAAAGTTAAAGGCGACATTAAAACAGCAATGATTCAATTTGAAGGCCTGAATCCGGAATACTTTGCTCACATACGGAAGTTGTCCATCCGATATTGGCTCAATCTTAATCGTGAAGATATTTTTGAAGAATTGATAGAATGTTGTTATATTTTTTAGATATGAAATTTTATAATGAAAAGAGTCTCAGCAGGATTTTTAGGAGTAACGCTGGATCTGGAGGCCATTGAAAAATAGTATGAATAACAGCAAGCTCAAAAGAGAAATCGGCTTTTTTTCAGCCATGATCCTGGTGATGGCCAACATGATAGGAACTGGCATATTTACGACTTCCGGTTTCATCATGGAGGAACTGGGCAACCCTCAAACCATGCTTCTTTGCTGGTTCGTTGTTGGCGTCTTTGCCCTGTGTGGCACACTTTGCTACGTTGAACTAGGAGCCGCATTTCCGAGGGCAGGGGACGAATACGTTTTTTTACGGGAAAGCTTCGGCAAGGGAGTAGGCTTCCTTTCCGGTTGGATCTCTTTGATCGTAGGATTTTCAGCCCACATCGCAGCAGCTTCCATTGCCTTTGCCGCCTGTCTTTTTCGCCCGTTCTCACTCCCTCCCGGTTCAGAAATCCCTCTGTCCCTTTTGGGGGTCAGTATCGCTACAATATCTGTACCGAGTATGATGGCCATTGGAGCCATAATTATTTTTTCGCTGGTTCATTACCATAGCCTCTTGATCGGCAGCAGGGTACAAAATGGATTAACCCTATTTAAGATAGGGCTCATTATTGTCTTTGTTTTAGCAGGACTCTTTCTCGGTCAAGGCTCAATAGACAACTTCTCTGAAAGACTGGACATAAGCGCGGTCTTTCAAGATAAGTTTGCTGTCTCCCTTATATTTATCTCACTTGCCTATAGTGGATGGAATGCAGTTGCTTACCTCGGTGGAGAGATCAAAAGTCCAAGGAGAAATATCTCCCTGGCCCTTTTTACCGGGACATTTCTCGTCATATGTCTTTATCTCCTTTTGAATATCGTATATATTTACGCACTTCCCGCAAATGAGTTGAGCGGAGTATTTGAGGTGGGAGCAAAATCTGCTGTTTTTTTATTTGGCGATGAAATCAGCAGATATTATAGTGGAGCCATCGCTGTAGGCCTTCTGCCCGTTCTAAGTGCAATGATTATGACCGGACCGAGAGTCTATTATGCAATGTCAAAAGACCGTGTCTTCTTTGGGCTTTTCGGCAGGGTGAACAAAATCCGCAGAACGCCTGCATATTTCATTTTTCTTCAAGCAGGTATTGCCGGTATTATGCTTGTCACAGCGTCCTTTGATAACCTGCTTTTATATATTGGTTTTACCCTATCACTATGTGCCGTGCTTACTGTAGTGGGAATGGTACTGCTCAGGATAAAACAACCCGCCCTGCTGACCAAATACAGAACATTCGGGCATCCTGTAACACCGTTTCTATTTATGTTTGGTAATCTGTGGATAATCTATTTTTCCATCAAAAGCAGACCCGTTACCTCCCTGTTCGGACTGGGTACCATAGGTCTTGGCCTATTAGTCTATCTCTACTTCAGTCATCAGGAAAGGCAAATCAATGTGTAAAGGATTAACGATATCTTTTTTGGCTGTAATTTTTTGCTGCCCCTTCAGATTTACGCACAGGGGGCAGGGGAAAAGTAGATGCAGGAAGAACAGATAGTAACAGTCGTTTCTGTTTCTTTCCCGATATCCCGGGCGATTGACAAGTGGTGGTGAATGGTGAGATGGGGCACCGGCTGGAGGTCATAGTACCGCTTGATGAGACTATGCAGTTGAAGACGAATCAACAGGCCGGAGGATCTGCCTTTGGCTCCCTTTCCGGATACGCAAGAGTCATCGTTGGCATCGGCATCATATTCGGGATTTTTGGGAGTCTTCTGGGATGGGTTGGTTATAAAAAAGGTGAAAGATGAACTGAAACCTTGACAAAAAGAAGTCAGGTGAGATTTCTATAATACATGACGAGCTCTTTAGATCACCCCAGGCATTTGAGAGACTCTTCTATTATTTCATTTAAATGAGTGTTTTTGCGAAGTTACTTATGTAAGCTTTATAGGGCTTCACGAAACTCAGAAATTTAGGGTTTGAAGTTAAGTAAGAGAGATTTAATGAAACGGATTTTATCCTTTAGATTCGATTTTGCGGCGGTTAAGGCAACAAGCAGAACAGTTATATGAGCTATGGTAACATAGTTGGAGGTTGCTTTGAGGCCAATGAAGGGGGCATTTTGCATGCAGATACTGAACAATCTTGAGAAGACCTGTTCAGAGCCGATTCGCATATTGAAATCTTTTTGAAGGAGTCAGAGCCGTAATTGATTTGCTTACGGATATCATCATCGACACGGATGTATGAATAAAATCCTTTTTGGGAGAAGAATTTAGGGTGAAAGACAGGGCAGACAAAGGACTTTCGAGTAATTTTTTTAGAGTGGTGGATTGGGCAGACCCACTTGCTTCGCCAGCGGTTCTGTACTTTATCGTAGAATGTGCCACGGGCAAGCATTTCTAATTGTGCCTCGCAGAATGGATTATCTGCTTTTGAGAATTTTTTCTCTGTTGGATTTATAGTGTTTCGCAGATTAGGAGCGATGCGGGTTTTTTTAGCGTATTGACAATGTAGTTAAGGATAGCGGCGCTATCATAGATGGCATCAGCATTACTACATGGGCATTAAAGTGAAAATCTTTCTGCATGAGATCAAATATAGGTATGAACATGACTGAATCTTGTACATTTGTGGGTTTGGTAATTTTCCATACGGGGAGTTCTCCCTTGGCATCTATTACCACATGATTTCGATAGCCCCAGAAATAGTTGATCTCTTTTTTTGATTTTGAGAATGTAAACATAACGCCCAGTCGGGCATCGGGATCACCTTTGCAGATATGCTCTTTATTGAATCGATCTTTGACATTGGTTTTTACATTGTTCTCTTTGACTCTGGCAGGCAGTGGACATGAATCAATGGATAAATAGTCTCCCCTGATAAGTCCCGTAGAGATAAGTTCATGGACAAGCTGGATGCGGATTTTCTGGAATGCTCTGTTATTTGTATTTCTAAGAAACTCCAAAAACCTCTCCACACCGGGTAAGGGTTTTAATAATATTAAAACCACAGCGAATGGCTGCACTGGGGTTGTTCTTCAATGCGATTGTTAGATCGGTTAAGGTAGACAGTCCATTGAGATTTTTGAAGATTATTGCCCTTAAAAGACTTTAGTGAGAAAACGGTTTTCTTTCAGTAACACGGGCTGAATCAAGATGATCCGCTTTAAGATTGCTAAAAAGGATATTAAAATTCTCCAGTGGATGTATATCCAACATGGATTCGATAGAGAAAAACAGGCGTTGTTTTTTGCACAAGAGCCTCCTGTTTTGTGAAGGTCGAAAAAGATAAGGCAAAGATTCAAGAAATAATAACATGCCCAACAGGGGAGGAGGGCAAAAGTTAGAATTCATAAAATTCTTTTATTAATTGTAATATTCAGTGGAATTTAAATATTTAGATGTGAGGGTTTCACGAAACTCTTTAAGGTATTTTTGCTGATTTTTTTGCCCTCTACCCCCCCCCTTTTTTTTAAGAGGCAGATTTGGGAGAAAAAGAGGCTTTTTGAAAGAAGAAGGTTTGTAAACTATTGGTATTATTAAGGATATTTGCAGGAGGAAATTTGCAATTTAATCCTTCTGTAACCTATTGATATTGTTGGCTATATGAGTTTCGTGAAGGGCACTAAGCTTTTAAGAAAGGAGGGACAATCTGTGACGAAAGTGGAATTGGCAGCAAAAATGGCAGCTGATTCAAAGATTAGCAAAGCGGCCGGTAAAAAGGCCTTGAATTCGTTTATTTACAATGTTACTTTTTACATTAAAGAAAGGTGAGAAGATAACCCTTATACGTTTTGGTACATTTTCTGTTGTTGAAAGGAAAACCAGAAAGGGTAGGAATCCTCAAACCGGGTAAGATATAACTATCCCTGCCACTAATGTAGTGAAATTCAAGACAGGAAAAAACTAAAGGAAATTGTCAAGTAGGTTTCGCACGACTAAAAGAAATCAAGAATACCAATAAGCAGAAACAGACATTACATTCCGTAGCCTTTTCTATATATCAATAGAATGACCCGATTATAACTTATGGATGGACACGAACTAGTACCGCGTCTCATAATTTCTGTCCGGCTTTTTTGCAATGTGTTTTATTCAATAACAGCCATCAAACTGACCCATTTAACGATCATAAGTTATTGATTAATCAGTTAATATAGAAATAAAATTGTGTCAATTAGTTGTTCTAAAATTATGGTTTCCAAGTTGCCAATAATAGGTACAAAACTTATAAGACACGGCACTAGTGTCCGTCCATAAATGAGCAATTTTGTTCAAGGTCAAGGAAGGCGAAGAGTTTAGGGTCATCTTTAATACAGGAGGACCAAAATGAAGGAAATTCCGGCCCCCAGGACTGGGTTTGAACCGATAAGTCAGATGATCAGAGGATACCAGTTGACCCAGGTATTGTCCACTGCAATGAGACATGGGATATTTTCCATCCTTGATAAGCCAAAGAGTGCGTCTATACTGGCAGAGGAGATATCTACAGACCCGACAATAACAGAGAAACTCCTTGAAGTTCTGGTCTCTCTTGAACTGATTTCAAAGGTAGACGGGGAATATCTTAATAGTGACATGGTTCGATCCTTTTTTGTAGAGGACAGCATTTTCTATCAGGGGGATATGATCTACTTCATGGTAGATAGCTACCCATTATGGTCTAAACTTGATCTGGCCTTAAAGAACGGGCATCTCGACAATTTAGGGAAAGGCAAAAGAGAGGATACCTTTGATAAGAGGTTTATCATGGCCTCAGCCGAAGCGAGTATAAGAGGGACGTTGCAGGATACTGTCGAAGTGATAGCAGGGCTTCCCGAATTCAAAGATGCTAAATGGCTTCTGGATCTGGGAGGTGGACATGGGCTTTATTCAATTGCCTTTGCCCAGAGAAACCCCTCGCTTCAGGCTGTTGTCTTTGATCTGCCTCCAGTAGTGGAAATAAGCCGGGAGTTCATTAAAGATTATGGGATGGAAGCACGAGTCAGTGTAATAGCAGGAGACTATCTTAAGGATGATCTGGGAAGTGAATACGATCTCATCTTCACATCCCATTCACTCTTCTACCAGCCTCGAGAGATACTCGAAGGTTCTATGAATAAGGTATACAATGCATTAAAGGATAACGGAGTACTCGTTATCAACCATTGGATTCGTCAGAAGAACAAAAATTCAGTGGTCTCATCTTTATGGGACCTTCGGCTGACCCTTCTTGGCAGTCCCCATTACCTCTATTCAAAAGAAGAATATCTCGATTTGCTGAGAAAATGCGGATTTGTGGAAAAAGATATTATCCATCTTCCCACTTTATCGAACCCGACAGTAATTATTGTAGCGAGAAAGGAGAACAGGAGGGAGCTTCCCCCTCCCCTGTCGTAGCAGCGCGGGTGTCATAAAAAAGTAAGGAGTAAATAACCGTGAGAGTTATAGGTTAGGATAATTAGCTTGACTGAAAGATAAAAAAGATTTAGACATATTCATAATATTCAGAATTAACAAAAGAAATTGGGAGATCTTTTCGAACAAGATATTAGATGTAGCCAATATAGCTGCCGGTACTTTGATCTTTGGACAATTTATTTGCATCTTCACCCTTCCTGCCAGCATTGATGATTGGAAGAAATCAAGGTTAAAAGAGTAATGAAAAATCTTTTACAGGTGGATTATTAACATGCGAGATGAACTCGCTATTGTACCTGGATTCAAGAAGAAAACAGAGTAAATAAATTTCTGTTTTTGTCAGACATAGGAAAGATTAGCAAGGCCACGAAGGTCTTTAATTCCGTGTGAATGCGGGATAACAGCACTTTGTGGCCTTTTTTTTCAGACACTATTTAGCCTTTATCAAAAAAAATCAGGGGAAGGAGGTGAGGACAAATGTTACCTCTGTCTTCTCTTTATGCTTTGCAGTGAATGCTTACGATTTGAGAATGAAAAAAAGGAGGGAATTGAAATGGTTATGCAAAATGAGGAGATACTACGGTCTATCGATAGAAAGGAGCTGGAGTTTATTCGACGAAGTGTAAAGGTGGATTATGACAACAGACTCCAACGCCCTTTAAGTTTCTCTCACCAAAATAAAGAGCATAAGGTGACAGAGCTTTTGGGCACATTTAAAGGGGATTTGTCATCCAGAGATATCTCCTATCTGGTGAAGACCCAGGATGGGGGAATATACTTGCTTTATCTACGTTTCCATGATCCTTCACCTCAGAGTTTTGCATGTCCATGCCATTGGATACTGGACTTTAGGGTGTTGAGCGATGAGGAGATGATGTTCTTTTTCAAGGAGGAAAGAAAGATGCTGGTTAACATGCAATTAAAGAGGGTAGTTGATTTCCATGGGCATCTCTGTCCTGATCTTGTAATTGGGTGTAAGACACATGAAACGGCTATGAAGACACTGGCCTGTAAGGAGAATCTGGATGGAGGTCTAATCGTAATTGCCGAAAACAAAACGAGCGCTATTGATGCCATCCAGTGCCTTTCAGGCTGTACCTTGGGAAATCAGAGACTTAAAGTGCATGACTTCGGTAAACACAAGTACACATTCTTCGTAAGTCGAACCGGACTGGAAGTAAAGTTGTCCTTGAAGGAGCAGAATTTCAGGGATGAACCAGAGTTTCTTGATCTGGAGGAGAAAGCCGAGAAAGGCGAGGCTACAGTGGACGATATTGCCCGGTTCCAGAGGTTACTAGATGAAAGAGTAAAGATGCTTCTTTCTCTCAGACACGATGCGCTCTTCGATACTGTGATAACATTGAGAAAATCGCCCCGAATCGAGATGTTTACTGACCTTGCCCGATGCGACCGTTGTAGGGACCTGGTATTGAAATCAAGGCTGGTAAACATAAAAGGGTTTTCGATGTGCAGGCAATGTTTTTCTTATTTGACCTTGTCTTCCATTGATGGCACCCGTCATTGAGGTTTTCATGCCATAAGTGAGCTGATTACAGCCTTATTGGAAGGTTCTTTGATAACATCTCTATTCTTCCCTGGCGGAAGTAGCCAGGTATTTTGGCTTTTCCCGGGAGTATGCACGGCAGGTCTCTATGGACATATAAGGAGATCCTTATACAAGAAGTACACAGGGAGAAAGTTGAAATAAGGGGAATGAAAAAGAAAGAAGTAAAAAAGAGAAGCAGATGAATAAAGGAGGCAAAGGGAAAAGCACGGTTGTTAGTCTCCTTGCACACGGGTTCAAAGAAAAGGGTATGGGAGTGATAGATAGTCGAGAAGCTCCGGACCATTTTGGGGTTTGAAGAGAAGTCAACTAACTAACAAATAAAATATTTTTTGACTTTGCCCCCTTGATTTGATATTTTAAAACTAAGGAAAATAAAACCCTATTGTAAAGGGGTGAGATATAGAATGATTACCCAGTGAGCCCAAAGGTTCTACCTGTGCATTTGATCTGAATATGACTTAAATGATATTCGACGCACCTTTTTGATTTATTTTGAGGAAGATTCGTAAATGAACAGGTTGCGAAGGTTTCTTTGTGAAGATATTCGAGCTTTTCAGAAAAGAGGTCTCTGAGACGGTAAATAAGAGTGATTTAGAGAAATTGAGGCAGTTGTTACCAGGCTTGCTTGCTCTCAGGAGGAGCTGGCTGAGCCCAGGAGGATGGATAAGAAAATAGGCGAGGAGGTAAAAATGAGTCGACTAAAAGCACGAGAAGCGCATACTGCATCAGGCATTCCTGTAAAAACAGTCTATACTTCCGAAGACATAGCAGATTTAGATGAGGCAAGAGACCTGGGGTTGCCTGGGAAAGAGCCTTATACCAGAGGCATATATGAGAATATGTATCGTGGGAGGTTGTGGACGATAAGACAGTTCTCCGGTTTTGCCACTCCCGAGGAGACCAACAAGAGATATAAGTACAAATATAAGAATGGAGAAACGGGCTTCAGCATTTCCGTCGACTCAGTAACAGAAAACGGCCTTGATCCTGATGACCCTCGCGCAAGGGACGAGGTAGGACAAAGTGGAGTGTCAATAAGCTCGTTGGCAGATATGGAGACCTTATTTGAAGGTCTGCCGATAGATAAAGTAAGCACGGCAGTTATTACCAGCCAATGGACGTCTCCTGCTCTTGCGGCCATGTATTTCGTTATGGCCGAGAAAAGAGGTGTAAGCCTGAAGGAAATAGACGGTACCAGTCAGAATGATCCCTATGTGTTTACCCTTTGCTGTAATCTTATCGACTGTGTTACGCCTCCTCACTTGTTAAGGTTAAGTGTGGACCTGATTGAATGGTGCGCTCAGAACGTTCCTCGCTGGCACCCGGTAAGTTTTGCCTCTTATAATTACAGGGAAAATGGCTGCAATGCCCATCAAGAAATCGGCATGGTACTTGCCAATGCAGTCGGCTACATAGACGAGGAGTTGAAAAGGAATAGACTCAAGATAGACGATTTCGCCCCGTCGTTGAGTTTTCATCTTGCGGCGCACAATGATTTCCTTGAAGAAATAGCCAAGTTTAGGGCAGCGCGGAGAATGTGGTGTAGGCTGATGAAAGACCGGTATAGTGCTCAAGATCCCCGCAGCCTAGTTTTTCGTTTCCATGTCCAGACCTCCGGTTCCACCAATGTTTATCAACAAATCCTGAACAATTCAGTACGAATCGCTTATCAAGTGCTGGCCGCCGCTTTAGGGGGAGCCCAATCTATTCATGCCACTTCCTATGATGAGCCTCTCTGCCTACCAACGGAACAAAGCATATTGCTTTCTATCAGAACGCAACAAATTGCCCAATATGAAACCAACATCACCAATGTTGTCGATCCTTTAGGGGGTTCCTATTACATTGAATGGCTGACCAACGAGGTGGAGAAAAAAGCGTGGGGCTATTTTCAAGAAATAGAGGATAGAGGAGGTTTACTTGAAGTCTGGCAGTCAGGATGGATGCATAGAGAAGCAGCGAACGCAATGGAGGAGAGACAGAGGGAAATAAACAGCGGCGAGACAAAAATAGTGGGCCTCAATTGCTTTGAGATGTCTGAGGAGCCTTATCAAGTCCCCGTTTTCCGTCCCAATCCTCGATCGACTGAGATTGAAGCGGAAAAGATAAGAAAGTTGAGAGAGGGCAGAGATAATAAGAAGGTCAAAGAATGTTTGGAGAACTTGCAACAGGTCAGCTTATCTGATGAAAACGTTATGCCTGCGCTACTGGAAGCTGTAAAAAGCTATGCTACTCTTGGCGAGATTCAGGATGTGTGGCGTGGTATTTGGCCTAAGTGGAGGGCACCTATACAATACTAAAGTTCGGAGGTAAAGGCAATGGAAAAAAGAATCAGGGTGTTGATGGCCAAGCCGGGAATTGACGGGCATTGGAGAGGGGCCAAGATAGTAACCACAGCTTTGCGAAATGCAGGGATGGAGGTAATCTTTGCCGGGAATATAAGTCCTGAGTCAATAGCTAAGGTAGCCGTTGAGGAGGATGTGAACGTAGTCGGCCTCAGTATTCTTGCGGCCGGTCATATAAGGATAGTACAAAGAACGCTTCAGGCCTTTAAAGAGGAAAGGCTTGAAGATATTATGGTAATGGTAGGGGGGACAATCCCCCAGGAGGATATACCGCGTCTCAAAGAGATGGGAGTTGACGGGGTTTTCCCTCCAGGGAGCAAGACAGATCTGATTGTAAAATTCGTCGAAGAGAAAATGAGCCCGAAGAACCTGAAATGACGAAGATGATGAGTATCACAGGATTTTGGGATTCTCGATTATAAGTAATGAAAAGTTTTTTACAGGTGGGTTGTTAACAGTGAGATGAACTTGCTATTGCACCTGGAATAGAGTAACAAAGCAGAGTAGTAGACAAGTCTCTGTTTTTATCAGACATAGAAAAGGTTAATCAGGCCACGAAGGTCTGCGATTCTGATCGAAATCAGAAGGGCGGATTTTTGTGGCCTTTTTATTTGGTTTAACCTTTGTTAAAAAGGAAAGGAGGAAGAACCATGTGTGAAGCAAATGCCTATTTAAAAACAGACGAAGGGAAAGAGGAACTTCTTATGGAGGGAGTAAACATCCTTCGGCCGGAGGAGAACGGAATCTATCTGCAGAGTCTCTTTGGTGAGCAAAAGGTTGTAAAGGCTCATATCAAAGAGATGTACCTGCTTGACCATCGGATTATATTGGAAGCAGATTGAAATTCTGAAGATTTCAATGGACAGTTATCAGTTGTCAGTTGTTTAGACAGGTAACTTCTCAATAACTTCGGGAAACAGACTTACGCCGTAGCTCACAGAGGAGTTTTTATGAACGACATCGTGAATTTTAGAAAATATGCATTCAGGGTGTTCGGCGTTAAGAAATTCAAAATGTTTGAGGGCGACAGCCCAAGTTTCTTGATTTTTAGCCGAGCGCCTTGAATGCGCCCAAAATTCACATAGGAGTGAATGAAAATTCCCCTGGGGCTACGGCATGTTCCCTGACTTTTTGAGAAGTTACTTAAACAGTACCAAAACATAAGAAAAGCCTGGAATATTAACCGGTGACCAGCTAAGAAGGTATCCGTTCACAGTTTACGGTTTGCAGTTAACAGTTGGTAAAAAGCTGGGGCTGGGGGTTTAATTTGCTTCAAGCTTTGTATCATTCATTGAATGCAAACTGTAAACCGTGAACTGTGAACCGTAAACGGTTACCTTAAAAGGAGGTAAAGATGGAACAGAACCCAAGGGAAGAAGTAGAGAAGATGATAAAGGGAAAAGATTTAAAAGGGTTATTTGAAAAAGCAAGCGAGTTTCACGGACATTATTGCCATAAAGTTGTTTATGGAGTAAAGGCGGGTCTGCTTGCTATGAATGAACTCATTCCCGATTCATTGGGTGAAGAAGGTGGGAGGATCGTAGCAATAACCGATAGCCCGGGTCCCTTCTGTAATGGAATCCAGTTTGTCCTCGGCCTTACCCTTGGGCATTCCGATTTTGTTGTAAGGGATATGGGTAAGCTTGCGCTGACATTACTGAAACACGATAATTCCGCGGTAAGGGTATCCTTGCGTCCTGAATTCCTGGATGGATTTCCCAAGAGGAATCCGGAGTTAGCGCCTCTACTGGGCGGGAGTTACGGCACAATACCTATCCCTGAAGATAAAAAAACGCCTTTAACCATAATAGAGTTAATGCAGCATATTATGGAGAAGATGGGGATAAAGGATGAAGAGGAGATGAAGAAAATGATGGAACAGATGATGGGAACGGTCAAGGCTGCGGTGTTAAAAGAGCTGGAGGCGCCGAATGAAGAGATGTTCAGGGTAGAAAAGAAGACCCTCGATTTTTCCCGATATGCCCCGGTCTGCCAGTGTACACATCCCATAGTTGTGTGTGAAGCATGTGAAGAGGTAGTATTCGAGCCTTACATTAGGGTAAACAGAGGAAGGAATCTCTGTATGGAATGTGCTGGAGAAGGATACGATATGTTGGTTAAAGGAAAAGTGACCAGGGGGGGAATAAATAGAAGAGAACAAGGATAAAAGAGGAAGGGAAGGCTGCCGCCACGGGTAATGGAACAGGCCGCCTTCCCCCGGAGAACGGCAGAGGAATTCTACCGAGCCCTTTTATTTTGTAACAGGAAAAGGGGGTGTTGTCAATGGAATTTCCCCTGCCTTCTCTATATATTCTGAGGTGAAGCTTGCGATTTGAGAATAAGAAGGAAGAGATTTTAAATGAATAGGTTGAATTTAATAGCTGTTTTAGTATGGATTATTAGTATCGTTTTCCCCCAGGCGAATTGGGCAAAGGAGAAAGAGGAAGGCGTAATTAAGCTTGAAAATATCGTGGTAACAGCGACCAAAACGGAGAAAAAGATTGAGGATGCTCCAGGCAGCGTTACTTTAGTATCTAAAGAAGAGATTGAGCGGCGTAACATTAAAACAGTGGATGAGGCCCTTTCAGAGCTCAAAGGTATATTTGTAAAAAGGAACAAGGGATTGATGGATAGCACAGGTTCTGTGAGACTGAGAGGTTTCAAGGGAGATCACTATACATTGATCCTTCTGGATGGGCAGCCTTTAAATGATGCTTATACAGGGGGATTGGAATGGGGAGCACTCCCCATAGGCAGTATCGAACGGATAGATGTGATTCGGGGTACGGCATCGGCCCTCTATGGTGGTAATGCCATGGGCGGAGTTATCAACATTATTACAAAAACACCGGAAGAATCGGAATCCACAGCTTCCATAGGTTACGGCACACACGGCACCCGGCGATACCATCTCAGTGCTGGCAATCGATTTTCGGATAAATTAAGCCTGCGTATCGGTTATGAGGAAGAATCAACAGACGGTTATGAGACTACGCCTGTGCTCAGGACTATCTCTGATGGTGAAGGAACGGTATCCGGCGGTTATCCGATGAATGACAAATATGGCGACTCAACATATTGGATAGTAGGTGATAAAGGGGAGAACAATGCTGAAAAGAACAACATTGATGCAAAAGCAACCTTTGATTTTTCTGATACCGGAAGGCTTACTCTTATGGTAGTATCAGGGCAGCACGAGTATGGCTATGGTCACCCGAACACCTATATGGGAACCTTTGGTGATGATACTACATACGCAATTGCCGGATCCGACAAGAGAGCCAGATTCAGGCCGAATGATTTTATATGTTATACGGGTATAGGGAAGAATGAAACAGACATTTACACGATTGCCTTTAATGACTCCTTTGGATCGGTTCAGCTCGATGCCCAGCTGGGAACAGTTAAAACATATGACAGGTATACCCTTGAGACTGGTGGTTCATCATTGACGTATAAGGACTCGCCGGGCAACCTCAAGAAGACTGAGACAGAGGCATGGTTTTCCGAGGTTCGTGGGGATATATCCATCGGAGATTCTCACCTTTTCACTGTTGGTATTTCTCATCGCGAAGACGATTCAGATACCGACGATTTTGATCTTCCTTTTTATAGAAGTTATTCGGGCAAAAAAGAAAGTACCTTTTATTCGGGTGGTAAGGATAAAATATGGGCTTTATTTGTGCAGGATGAATGGAATGTTGTAGAAACCGTCGCCCTCTATTTTGGAGGTCGTTATGATACATGGAAGGTATATGATGGGGCTTCCGGTATGCCTGGTGCTGAAGTTTCGCATAAGAGCAATACGGAGTCCGAATTCAGTCCCAAGGTATCCATGACCTGGAAGGCCTTTTTAGATACTACAGTAAAAGCTTCTGTTGGTCATGCCTTCCGCCCCCCCAATATGTACGAACTCTATCGAACCTGGGAATCCTGGGGGTGGGAATACCAGAGCAACCCATTTCTAAAGCCTGAAACAGTCTGGACATACGAGGCAGGACTGGATCAGCGCTTATTTGACAAGAAGACCAGGCTATCGGTTACAGGGTACAGAAATGACATAGACGATCTGGTCTACTACAAAATCGATAGTGATGCCATGACAAAGGCCCGTATGAACGCAGGTGAGGCGCGCACGTACGGATTGGAATTTGAGGCTTGTCATGAGATTAGCGACTCGCTTTTGGCGTGGTGTAACTATACGTGGACGCAAGCTGAGATCACGGATAATCCGACTGATCCTGAATCCGAAGATAAGAGAGTTACCGGAATTCCCAGGTCAACATACAATATCGGTATCGATGCAGAGCACAAGTGGTTCAAAGGAAGCCTAGTCAGCCGTTATTTTAGCAAGATATTCAACGATTCTGACAACAAAGACAAAGAGGAGGGGGTTTACCAGACTTATGAGCCGGCCTTTTATATGGATGGCAAGATAACCTTCACTCCATTTGAACAGGGGGAGATATCTCTGTCCGTGGATAATATCTTTGATGAAGAATATTATGAGTATTACGAGGGAGATGGGAGAACTTATTTCTGTGAATTGACCCTCCGGTATTAAACGTTTGCCAGGGTTGCGTATTCCGGGTTTGAGGTCCTTGAGAAACAAACTTTTAGCACTACAGTACATTTTAAGGTCAGCCTAAGAGACAGGCAATGCAAAACAACAAACAACAAAAGGCATCGATTTTATGAGAAAACACACTGTCAGGATATACCTTTCAATTGTTCTTTTTTGCATGCTCATTCAGGGATTTAGAATGCCCGCTCATGCAACCAAAGGAGAGAGTATCCGTATAAAAGACACAACAGGGGGACCTGTGGAGGTAAGATTACCGATAAGGAAAGTAGTAATTTTAAACTCCGATGTACTGGAGGTGATCCGAGCGCTTAATGCAGAAGATCTTGTGGTAGGCGTCAACTCCGGCATTTCCATATCCCCTTCGTTCTGGCCTGGATTAAAAAACATACCGAGCGTCGGGAGGTGGATGGAGCCTAATTATGAGCTAATCGCCGAGCTGAACCCCGATATTGTAATAGGCTATGCCAGACATCCTGCTCCGGATATGGAAAAGAAACTCATGCCGTTTGGTATTACGGTGATACGCCTTGACTTTTACAAGATACGTGCCCTGATAGAAGAGGTGAAAATCCTTGGCCGCATACTTGGAAGAGAGGAAGAGGCCTTGAAGCTTACAACCTGGTACAGAAAGAACTTAAGCTCTATACGAGGAAGTATAAGAGATATCAGCGATCGTCCAGACGTTTACATAGAGAGTTATTCCAGGTACCATACTACAGGGCCTGATTCCGGTGGTCATGAAATGTCTATTCTGGCAGGAGGCCACAATATCGCCTCTGACTTCTCTATACCTTATCCGGAGATAACCCCTGAGTGGATTCTGGCGAACAACCCTCATGTTATCATCAAAGCAACGGCACTCAGAAACTGTTACTCAATCACCGATCCCCGTTCTCTGAAAATCATTAGAGATGAGATCACGGATCGGACGGCCTGGGATAACATACAGGCCGTACAGGAAGACAGAGTTTACGTGATGACAAGCGATATATGGACAGGCCCAAGGGCCATTATAGGGATAGGTTATATGGCAAAATGGTTTCATCCTGATCTTTTTAAGAATCTTGATCCTGAAAAACTCCACAGAGAATATCTGGAGAAATTTCAGGGCATTAAATATCAGGGCGTTTATGTGTATCCCGGGAAAGTGCCTGAAGTTATAAGTGAGCTAAAGTGAGCTAAAGTTCATGTAAAAACTCATCAACATCAAGCATTGAAAAATTTAGGGTATTAAATGTCCGATTGCCAATATAAAACCAAAATTTCTTTATGAAGGATGGAAATTTTAGGCACTTACACATGGAAGATATATGTCAACGCTATAAAAACTTTACCGGCAGGAAGATCACTTTCATGATTCTTCTCATAGTTGTTATGTCTGGTGTAGCTATAATAGCCATTTCCCTGGGTCCATCTTCTGTAGGGTTCAAGGATTCATTTGCCGCGCTTTTCAACGACGCAGGATTGGCCCATGCGATAGTCTGGAAGCTGAGGTTTCCCCGAATAGTCATGGCTGTTTTAGTAGGATGCGGGCTTGCCCTTTCCGGAACTGTATTTCAATCTATACTCAGAAACCCCCTTGCGTCACCTTATACACTTGGCATTGCCGCCAGTGCCGGATTCGGGGCGGTTCTGGCAATAGTTTTAAGCTCCGGGTTTTCGAACGAATATCTTATTGCAGGCAATGCGTTCTTCTTTGCCCTTCTTTCCTCTTTTCTCATCCTGGGAATAGCCAGGTTGAAAGGCTCCACCACAGAGACGATGGTACTTGCAGGCATAGCCATAATGTTTCTCTTCTCTTCGCTCAGTTCGCTCTTTCAATACATGGGAACTATGGAGGAAGTTCATGAAATAGTATTCTGGTTTTTCGGAAGCCTGTCAAAAGTTGGATGGAAAGAGATAGGCGTGGCCTCGGCTATGATACTTGTTCCTATCCCGATACTCTTAAAGTGGTCATGGGACCTTAATCTCCTCGCTGCCGGTGATGAATCTGCAAAGGCATTGGGGGTAAACGTTACAAGGATCAGAACGCTTGGAGTAGTACTTGCATCCCTGGTTACTGCAGGCGCCATATGTTTTACCGGTGTGATAGGCTTTATAGGACTTGTTTCCCCTCATATAACGAGGATGGTTATCGGGGGGGATCACCGGTTTCTTCTTCCGGCTTCCGCACTTACGGGCGCTGTTCTTGTTTTAATGGCGGATACCCTGGGAAGGACTCTTTGGGCTCCCCAGGTCATACCCGTGGGGATAGTAACTTCTTTTATCGGGGTACCGTTTTTTCTCTACTTATTAATGAAAAGAACAAGAGAATACTGGTAATGAAAGTGCCTAAAGTACTAAAGTGAGCTAAAGGTGGATTAAGAGGATACTGATAATGTTATGCATTCAAGGAGTTGGTTTCGGATACAAAACCATAAAAGCCTTAGAAAATGTGGGGATTGAGCTCAATAAAGAGGAAGTCTTGAGCATAGTGGGTCCTAACGGGGCAGGAAAGACGACCCTTTTGAAGTGTATTATCAGGATAGTGAAACCTGATAAGGGAACTATCCTGATCGATGGTATGGACGCATCGAGAATGAATAGATCGGCCCTTGCTAAATGCATTGGCTATGTTCCCCAGAGTTCTCCGTCTAAGTTTCCTATCACTGTGTTTGATGCTGTTTTGATGGGAAGAAGGCCTTATATCACCTGGAAACCATCTAAGAAAGACATGGAAGTAGTGGCCGATCTCTTAAGGTCTATGGGCCTTGATGATATTGCGTTGCGTTATTTTGATCAGTTGAGCGGAGGGCAAAAGCAAAAGGTCCTGTTGGCAAGGGCATTTGCACAAGATACTGACTACTTACTTTTGGATGAACCTACCAGCAATCTGGACTTGAGACATCAAATAGAGGTCATGGAAATGATCTCCCACATGGTGAAGAAGAAGGGAATGGCTGCCATTCTGGCCATGCACGACTTGAATCTCGCATCACGATTCTCTGACAGAATCGTGATGTTAAACAAAGGTAAAATCTCTTGTATTGGGGAGCCGTATAAGGTGATGACCGTTGAAAACATAAGGTCTGTATATGGGGTTGAAGTAAGGGTAAATACGTATAATGGTCACCCGTATATAATGCCCGTCAGACCGGTAAGTCAAAATAAGTGAGTAAAGTGCCTAAAGTTTATCGGCAATGCAGGAAAAACACAAATTTAGGTACGTTAGCTCACTTTAGTCACTTATTACTTTAAAAGGGAGACCACAATGGATATACCGTGGATCGGATACTATCATTACGAAGGTCGGGGATTCTTTGAAGGATTTAACGTTTATCGCAAATGGTATGAAGACCGATTTCATCATATCAGCTATGAGCCTTCAAATAAAGTGGGAATATTCTTTCCTCGCAGTCTGTTGGTAAAGAAGGATATGGATCTAATCAATCTCCTTATCACGGAACTGGAAAAGAGAAGTATCTTCCCTGTGCCGGTCTTTGCTCAAAAGAAAGAATACGGGGGCCCTGACTGCCCCGGTACAAAAGCCGGCCTTGAACTGCTGGCAGGGGTGGATCTGATTATCAACTGTGAATCCTCTTTTCTCATCCAGACACCTCTGGGAGACGAGACAGGACCGACCATCTTAGAAGAACTCAATGTTCCGGTCATTCAAGCTGTTCATTCCAGTGCGAAGACGGAAGAAGAATGGGGAAAAGACCCCCAGGGGATACACCCATCCAGTCAGATCTATTGGGTGGCTCAGCCTGAGTTTAACGGGACTATCGAACCGATTTTAGTCAGTGCCAGAGATGAAGGTAGCCAGGACTCGTATGGTCTCAGAAAACCGATCCCTGAAAGAGTTGATTTTCTGTTAGGCAGGGTACGTGCGTGGCTGAGATTAAAAAGACTTCCTGCCCACAAAAGAAGGGTTACATTTCTTCTACACAAAAACCCCTGTGCAGGAGTGGAAGCATCCGTTGCCGGGGGAGCGGGGCTTGATACACTGGAAAGTGTTGTGAGGGTCATGCAGCAGATGCAAAAGAAAGGGTATGCTGTTGCCAACTGCCCCGAAAGCGGCAAAGAATTGATCGAGATTATTATGAGCCGCAAGGCGATCAGTGAGTTTCGCTGGACCACAGTGGATGAAATCATAAGAAAAGGAGGGGCCATAGATTTGATCGACATGGACAGATACAATCGATGGTTCAATAAGATTCCTCACGCTGCCAGAGAGAAGGTAATTGCCGGGTGGGGTAAGCCGCCTGGTGAGGGGATGGTCTATAACGGGAAGATAGTAGTGACAGGAATAAATTTTGGCAACATAAACGTGTTGGTTGAACCGAAAAGAGGGTGTTACGGAGCCAGATGTGACGGTAAGGTCTGCAGGATTTTGCATGAGCCCACAATTCCGCCCACCCATCAGTGTTTCGCTACTTATAAATGGATGCAGGAAAACTCTGACGTTGTTATCTCCGTAGGGACACACGGCTACATTGAGTTTTTGCCGGGTAAGGGAGCAGGGCTTTCCAGCGAATGTTTCCCTGAGATCATCGTTGGAGATATACCCCACCTGTACATCTATACGGTAAAGAACAGCTCTGAGGGTATACTGGCGAAGCGCAGATCATATGCCACTGTAGTGGATCATTTGGGACCGATCATTCAGGCCTCCGGTCTATATGATGAACTGGAGGAGATGGAGGAGCTACTAAAGCAGTATTCCCATGCAAGAAGTCTAAACGAAGAGGACAGGGAAAGGATTATTGTCGAGCAGGTGTATGCCCTGGCACAGAAGGCTAACCTGTTTGATAAAGAAAAAGCGGCATCCTCCGATGAGTTTATTGAATACCTCCATGCAAAGCTCAACATGTTCCGGGAGACCCAGATCGGGGATGGCCTCCATATTTTGAGTCAGACCCCTGATGATGATCAGATGACAAATATACTTGTTTCCATAATGCGCTTTGATGGATACCGTCCGTCCATAAGGAGATTGATCCTGGAACTGATGGGTTACGGATATGAAGAAGTAATCGAAAATCAAGAAAAGATCGTCGAAGATACGAGTTATGGAGAACTGCTTGACAGGAGTACGAAACTCGCCCTCGAGCTGGTAAAGAGAGGGCTAAGAGACATAAGTGGGCTTAGACAAAAGATCGCCGAGCTTGTGGAAGTGAAAGACCCGGACAGGATTGAGCCGCTGGTTGAGTTGATTACCTGGGCTAAGGAATCCCTTTCTCCAAAACTGAAGATGACAGCCAGGGAGATCCCTCAATTATTAAGGGGGATGGACAAAGAATATATTGAGCCCGGGGCTTCCGGTCTATTAACAAGAGGGAAGATAAATATTTTACCCACAGGCAGGAATTTTTATGCTGTGGATACGAGAGCTGTTCCTACCAGAGCTGCCTGGGAAGTAGGGATAAGAATGGCAGACAGCCTGCTCCATAAATACCTCCATCAAGAGGAAAGATATCCGGAAAACATCGGTATGGTCCTTTGGGCTATCGATACGTACCGGGCGGATGGAGAACAGATTGCTCAGATATTCTATCTGATGGGTGCAAGACCTGTCTGGACGGAATCCGGAATTGTTAAATGCACGGAACCGATCCCACTGAAGGAACTCAAAAGACCGAGGATAGACGTAACCATTCGTACAAGTGGAATCTTCCGGGACAACCTGCCCCATCTCATAGGGCTTATTGACGAGACAATAACTAAGATCGCATCCTTGAATGAGCGGGAAGAGTACAACTTTATAAGAAAGCACGTAAACGAATACAAGGAAAAGGAAAGGTTAAAGGCTGCCGGATCTTACGATAAAGAAAAGATAGGACGCCAGTCAACGTATCGTCTTTTCAGCGCCCAGCCCGGCGCCTATGGAGGTGGTGCGGTGAGTTTGATGATTGCGGCCAGTGCCTGGGAGACAATAAATGACCTTGGAGAACAATATATAGAAAAGGGTGGCTACGCTTACGGAAGTGGCGCCTGGGGAGAGATATCACATAAGGAGTATGCAGATCGATTGAGCACAGTGGATGCCACCTTTCATAAACTCGCTTCAGACGAATCAGACCCCCTCGAATGTTGCTCTTTCTATGACTTTCACGGAGGTATGTATGCAGCCGTCAAGACAGTCTCCGGCAATGAGCCGAAGGTCTACTGGGGGGATACTGCCGATCCCAAGCGGCCACAGACCAGGGAGATGAAAGATGAGATGGAGAGGATTGTCCGAACAAAACTTTTGAATCCAAAGTGGATCGAAGGAATGAAACGCCACGGATACAAGGGCGCGAGTGACATAGCCAAGCGGGTCGAACGGGTTTACGGGTGGGATGCATCCGCAGAGGTCGTCAATAATTGGATATTCGATAATATTACCAGTACCTTTATCATAAACGAAGAAAACCGGAAATTCTTTGAAGAAAACAATCCATGGGCATTAGAAGAGATGGCAAGGAGACTCCTTGAGGCAGAAAGACGCGGGGTCTGGAAAGCCGATCCTGAAGTCTTGAAAGAATTGGAGGAGCAATATCTTGAGATCGAAGGTTGGATGGAAGAGAATATGGGTGATGTGAAAGGAGACTTCCAGGGTGGCAGTATCGATATAATAACCAGAAAAGATGTCAAAGAGTGGTCACAGAAGAAATTCTCGTTTACAGAAGAGCCTAAATGATTGATATCCTCATACAAAGCCTGATCGATACCTGGCATATAGTCCCAAGGGTGATAATCATCATGTTCATCTCTCTGTATGTCTCTCAGGTCTTGATAGAAACAGGCATGTTTAAAAGGTTGGAATTCCTCGGGAGGCCTCTTGCCAGGCTTGCCAACCTGTCCCGTGAAGCCGGCATAACGTTTGTGGCATCTTTTGGCTCCGTCCTTGCGGGAAATACTATTATCGCAAAACTCTATCAAGAAAAAAAGATAAGCAGTGATGAAACATTACTCACCGCTCTTCTCAACACGACCCCGGTATATGTAAAGGAGACCCTCACATATCAAATTCCTGTAATGATCCCCTTATTGGGTATTAAGGTAGGTCTCCTTTATCTTTTAACTTTTGTTGCCTCAGGGATAATGAAGATTCTCTTTGTCGTTATATACTGAAGGATAAGATTGAAAGGCTCTAAAACAGAGGTACGTTTACCCGATCCGGTCCCGACCAATACCGACGAGATGGCAACTAGGAGGAAATTCAGTCAAGTGCTTGTCTCATCTTTTTTTAATCAGAGAAAGTTGTTTTTGAAGGTGAGTATCATCTTCGTATCAACGACTTTCTTCATATTTTTGCTTGTCAATAACGGTGTTATAATAGGGTTGGTTGATTATTTGGGGCCATTGACAGAGTTCTTTAAACTCCCTCCATCCTGTATCCTTCCGGTCGGCACTTACATGTTCAGCCCTTTGGTAGGGGCCAGCTCTATCGGAGCGATGCTTAAAGATGGCATGCTGAGCGATTTGCAGGGGATTACAGCGTGCATTCTCGGGAGTTGGTTGATGCTCACGATATTTACCTTGAGGTACTCTTTTGTAAGATATGTATCTATCTTTGGGTTCTCTCTGGGATCGAGTATTCTGTTGATCTCAACCGGCCTGGGGATGCTCAACCGCACGGTCTCTTGTTCTTTATGAGTATAAGTTAGAAGAAGAAGTTATAAGTGACTAAATTAGAGTAAAGAAAATGATACAAGACACTTCCAGTCGGGAGGAAATATGGAACATAAGAATACAAACTACCCATTTACCGCAATAGTCGGACAGGAAAAGATGAAGAACGCCTTGATCTTAAACGCTATCAACCCGAAACTGGGCGGCGTCTTAATACGGGGTGAAAAGGGCACAGCCAAATCGACTGCTGTCCGGTCCTTGGCGGCACTTTTACCTGAAATAAATGTGGCTGTCGATTGTAAGTTTGGCTGCAATCCGAACGAAAGAGCGAGTATATGTCAGGAATGTTTAGATCGTCTTGAACATGGGGAAGAACTCCCCGTCGAAAAGAGAAGGATACGGGTAGTTGAACTTCCGGTAGGTTCAACAGAAGACAGGGTTGTTGGTACCCTCGATATAGAACATGCTATCAAAAAAGGAGAAAAGCGTTTTGAACCCGGTGTGCTCGCACAGGCGAACCGGGGAATCCTCTATGTGGATGAGGTCAACCTCCTCGATGACCATACCGTTGATGTGCTCCTCGATTCTGCTGCCATGGGGGTCAATACGGTGGAGAGAGAGGGTGTCTCATACTCACATCCTGCACAGTTTATCCTTATCGGTACCATGAATCCTGAAGAGGGGGAGTTGCGGCCTCAGCTCCTTGACCGCTTTGGGCTCTGTGTCCATATTGAGGGGATAGCAGACCTTGAGCAAAGGGTTGAGGTCGTCAAAAGAAGGGCTTCTTACGATGAAGATCCTGTCGGATTTCAAAAGACCTGGGAAGAAGAGGAAGGAAAACTCAGAGAATCTGTCATCCGTGCCAAAGAGCTTTTGAACGAGGTGACTATATCCGATGATATGCTGTATTTGATTGCCCGTATTGCTATTGACATGAATGTAGACGGGCATCGGGCGGATATTATGATTATGAAGGCATCAAAGACCCTGGCAGCATTAAACGGGCGAAGAGAGGTCATAAAAGAGGATGTGCAAAGTGCAGCTGACATGGCCCTTCAGCACAGGATGCGCAGGAAACCGTTCCAGAAACAGGGTGTGGAGGAGGAAAAAATAGCGCAGAGTATAGCGCATACTCATCCTCATAAGCATGAATTTGCGCACACTCATCAGCATAACCATTTAAAAGTGCGCTAAAGTTAGAAGCGTTTAGCAGTCAGCGGTCAGCAATAAGCTTTAATATGCTGGCAGAAGACTAGGCTCTAGAGTATTGATATCATCTCCTCCTGGCCAGTGATCTTAATTTGCTGAATAATTCGGACTATGAACGTCTTGCTAATGATTTTACTGAGGTAAAGCGTATGATTGCATATTTCATCAAGAAACTAACTGCTGACCCCTAATCGCTGAGTGTTTTTTAGAGGTAACTCGCATGGATTGGACAAAAAGAGAGATCTATCCCTTTTCGGCCATTATTGGACAGGAAAAGATGAAGCTTGCACTTCTCCTGAACGCCATCTGCCCGTCGATCGGAGGCATTTTGATCAGGGGGGAGAAGGGAACCGCAAAATCAACGGCTGTCCGGGCATTGGCAGCTCTTTTGCCGGAGATAGAAGTGGTTTCCGGATGCCCTTTTAATTGCAACCCCCATGAATATGAAGGCCTGTGTCCCGGATGTAAAGCAAATGTTCATAAGGGTTCTGTTCTACCTGCAACAACAAGAAAGATAGGGCTGATTGATCTTCCTCTTGGAGTAACCGAGGACAGGGTGGTGGGTTCTCTTGATATTGAGTATGCTGTAAAAGAGGGGAAGAGGCGCCTTACGCCCGGTCTGCTTGCGTCAGCCCACAGGGGAATCCTGTACATAGATGAAGTTAATCTGTTAAATGATCATATTGTGGATGTCATTCTCGATGCGACCGGTATGGGTCTCAATATTATTGAGCGCGAAGGTATCTCTTATGCGCATCGGGCCGAATTCATACTTATTGGAACAATGAACCCTGAGGAAGGTGAGTTGCGTCCACAACTCCTTGATCGATTCGGAATGTGTATTGAGATTGAGGGGATAGAAGACCTTGATGAGAGGATTCAACTCATTAAACTCAGAGAACTTTATGACAAAAATAGTACCGACTTTATCAGAAATTATCAAAACAATGAGAATACTCTTTCACAAAAAATTATGAATGCAAGGAAGCGACTTGCAGATGTCAGAATTTCAGATGAAATGGTTCAACTTTGTTCTGAACTGGCACTCAATGCATTTGTGGCAGGGCATCGTGCAGATATCATTATGCGAAAGGCGGCCCTTTGCATTGCATCGTATAGAGGAAAAAAAGAGGTTACCAAAGAGGACATCAAAGAGGCCGCAGACCTTGTACTCCTTCACCGTGTAAGGATGCCCCCTCCACCACAGCATAGACCCGAAGAAAAGGAAGAAGAGCCGCCATCTCCTCCAAAGGAGAAAGAGCCTGAAAAAGAGGAGGAAGAAACAGAGACTCAAAACCGAAAAAATAGCGAAGCGATGAACGAAGAAGAAGGAGGAGATACAGGAGAACCGGAAAGGGGTATTCCCGATATTCCTATGCTTGATACTGTTTTCCCTGTTGGGAATGCCTTTAAGGTAAGGAAAATTCAAACGGAAAGAGACCGGATTTTCAGAAAAGGATCAGGCAGGAGAAGCAGGACAAGGACATCGTCAAAGGCGGGCAGGTATATCATGAACACCTTGGAGAGAAAGACAGATGACCTGGCCCTCGATGCCACGATAAGAGCGGCTGCTCCCTATCAGAGACAAAGAAAAAGAAAGGATGTGGCAATTGCCATTGAAGAAGGTGACATCAGGGAAAAGATAAGAGAGAGAAGAATCGGAAATTTTATCGTTTTTGTTGTGGACGCCAGCGGTTCCATGGGGGCCGGCAAACGAATGGTCGAAACAAAAGGGGCAATTATGTCTCTTCTTCTCGATGCCTATCAGAAGAGGGATAAAGTGGCTTTGGTTGCATTTAAGGGAGACCGCGCCGAGGTACTTCTTCCCCCAACCAGCAGTATAGATCTGGCTTACAAGCTCCTTGAAGAGCTTCCTACCGGAGGGAAGACGCCGCTGTGTCATGGTATGACTCTCGGTTACAAGATTATTCAGAGCTATTTCCATAAAGACCCGAATATCTATCCGTTGCTTATACTTATCTCTGACGGGAAGGCCAATGTAAGCCAATACGGTGGGAAACCCATGTCTGAAGCAATGGAAATAGCTGATATGATAAAGGATGATTCCCGTGTCAATAAAGCCGTGATCGATGTTGAAAAACCGGGCATCATATCATTCGAGCTTGCCCATCAATTGTCAACACGAATGGGGGCCAGCTATTTCAAAATCGAGAATCTCAGGGCAGACACATTAGTGGAGGTTTTGCAAAAGGATCTATTAATCGGTTAAACTACCGCTTTTAGGAGAGTAATTTGCGCCGATTAATCAAGACTGGTAAACATAGATGGGCTTTTTCTTTGCAGGTAGCGTTCCTATTATCTGATGCGGTTCCATTTCTTATGACAGCACTTGCAGTTGAGGTAAAACGAAAAGCAGGAAGACAAGAAAGACGAATATGAGTCAAAATTGTATAAGGCCATCTTTAGTACTCATTTCCGAAAGGCCTTCGGCCGAGCTTTCTTGATACACACAATTGACTTTATTCAAAAAAGAGGAGTGTTTTTATTTGATTAGATAGTATGGATTTGAGGGAAAAGACATCTTAGATCTTCTCTCTTTATCGAATATAATGGTAATCATTGCAACGATAAATGACAGGGATATATTTAAAAAAATCTTGACATAATACCCATGAGGTTATAGTATGATGAATTATAATAAATGAAATGCGGTACTGAAGGACCGCACAATTTCTTTTCGGAAGCTAAGCGTAGTTAAATTCACTTCTTATAAATAGAAAAAAACTAACAAGGCCATGAAGGTCTACAATCCCGTAAGAATACGGGAGTGTGTAAACATCATGGTCTTTTTTATTTTCTATCAAAATTTTGGTATACAGAAGTAAATTGCAGCTTTTACCCCGTTAACAAATTCTCTTTAAAAGGGTTCATAGGGAAGAACAAGAAAAAAAGGAAGGAAGGCAACCGCCACGGCCAATGGAACGGGTTGCCTTCCCAAAAACGCAGTAGAGTAAACTACCGAGTCTGTTTGTTTTATAGCAGGAAAAGAATGTATTGTCAATAGGGGCTCCTTTTCATTTAATGTCCTACAGCAGTATGACTGGGCGAAAAACAAGAAGAAATGTTGCAAAAATAATCGGTATCAAAACATCTTGCTCTCTTTTTATACTCTAAATGAGAAAAGATAGAAAAGTATGGAGGATAGATTCCCAAGATGGGATTTTTTTCTCTCCTGGCCGGGAGGAAGATAACCATTAAAAGTAGAAATCCTGAATAAAAAGGAGGTTACGCAAATGAAGCATATCAAGGTTCTCACTGAGAAAGAAGGGCCGGAAATGGCAGCAGAGGAGACTGCACTTGACAAAATAGGCGAGGCTATCGATAAATTGACTGGCTCGAAATCGACGCCCTGATTACTTTGGTAGGTATTAAACGTAAGTCACTACATAAAAGCACTGAATTGTTAAAGAGCAAGTCTAACCTGGTCAGTAGAGAGAGTTAAAAGGGGAAGGAATAAACAGCCCCTTCCCCTTTTATTTATATTAAATGAAAATACTTTACGATCTATTGAAAAAAATGAACTGAGACCCTGCAATGCTTGAAGGTAAAAAGATAACTATTCGATCTTTTGAAGATTTTGATCTGATGACTCTCTTTCAGTGGAGTGTGCAAACCAAGTGGAACTCTTTCTTCCTTGATGACAAA
Organism: Thermodesulfobacteriota bacterium; assembly: GCA_034189035.1. Classification (GTDB taxonomy): domain Bacteria; phylum Desulfobacterota; class UBA8473; order UBA8473; family UBA8473; genus JAUXFK01. The sequence goes on along the minus strand of JAXHVA010000001.1, from coordinate 106,712 downwards.
AATGATGTGGAAATAAAATCCTTTATCCAGTTAAAGAAAGATTACAAGGAAAAGAGGTCTCAGGCACTTATACCACCCCTTCCCTTTGTGATAGGGGAGACAGATGCAAACACTATAGGATTCATGAGGTTTACCATCCCTTCCGGAAATAACCTAAACGCATTGATGAGTATCGCTTTTGTGCAAGAAGAACACTTATCAACTGAATTGGGAAAGGAGGCCGGTAGTCTTATTCTGGATTATCTCTTCAACAGAAGAAACCTCTTTAGGGTCTACACGAAAGTGATAGAAGAAGAGAGAGATCACCTAGACTACCTTATGAATTTGGGATTTAAGCTGGAAGGCACTCAGAGGCAACAAATATTCTTACAAGGAAGGTATCTCAATTTATGTACTCTGGGAATATTAAAGGAAGAAGTCGATTTGTCCACCCTATAGTGAATACGGGAATAATGCAATATAGGGTGAGAATCGTCCATGAGTTCCATGTAAAAAACCATTTATTGAGAAGTTTTTATAGAGGGGGGGATTTTGCCCAATTGGTTTATCACGGCTGATTTTGCCAAGAATATCAATCTAGGAATTCTAGCAGGAGAATCAACCATGACTGACAGAAAGCCGACCAGTCTAAGAAGACCAGAAGAAGAAGATATTAACCGCACTTTAGAGTGGATCGAAGATAAAGATTATTATTATTTCCTTGTCGGAGAGGCATCTCCTTCTTGGGCTGACTCAAGAGAAAAGATGTTGGGCCGATTTGAGGCTTCTTCAGGTTACGACTCTAATATCCATATGGTGATAGAACTCGGCCAAGATACTCCTGCCGGAATGATTTTGCTTCACTCTATTAACTGGAAGAACAGGAATGCCTTTATAAAGTTCTATCTGCCTAACGACAACCGCACAAAGAGTTATGCTTCTGATGCGTTTCTGGCTTCCTTTGATTTTGCATTCCATGAACTCAACCTCCATAAAATCTGTATCTATCTCTTTGAGTATGAAAAAAACTTCGTCAAAATAGTTGAAAAAATAGGAGGAAAAAGGGAAGTGGTCTTAAAAAGTTATTTCTACGATAGAAATAGATCTTATGATCTTTATCTCTATGGGGTATTGCGAGGTGAATATGAGGAAGTTATAGGCAAATCTAACCGTTAACCTCACTGCAAAGGCGTAAAGGAAAATTAGATTGGGGTATGTTTTTTTGATTTTACTTGTATTTTTTATTCTGACTACCATTTTTTTTACTCGTGATTTTAGGGGCAAGAAGATCCGAAATATCGTCGGCCACATGTTCTTTTTAGTATCCTTATGCCTTAACGGAAAGATCGTTCTTTCTCAAGAGACAAATATCATATTCTACGCCCTGTCAGGATTTGTTCTGGGACTTCTCATATTCTTCATTTCTCTCTTTTTAACCACCTTATCCTTCAGTGAAATCATTGCTCATGGTCTCCCATTCTCGGGAATTTTCGGCTGTTTCATTGATCGTCCTTTGAGGGCAATGACGATTCTCATCGCAAGTATAGTCGAAGAATTTATCTGGAGAGCAGTCATTCAAGATTATTTCGGAAGGATTTATCTGGGCAATTTACTTGTCAATGTAACCTTGACGGCCTTTCTATTTAGCATTGTACATAAGAGAATCCTCGAAGGTGATATTTTGAAAAAGTTGGAGTTTTTGCTTTTCTCTTTATTTTTGGGGTACAGCTTTGCTGTTACTCACAGTTTGACTTTTGTTATCCTCATCCATCTGATGAGGAACATAAATATTGAATACCGGAATTCAGTTTCCCTTTACCGAATGAAAAGGACACTGAAGCAATCCTTATAGCGTATAAAGACTATCGGTGCGTGCCTATTACTTCTCTAGGTAAGCTCCTTAACTAAAGGCAATTGGGGGCTAACAGGGATGAGAAATAAAAAGAGAGAAAGAGGTCGAATATGGATGCGATAGTAGAGCTGAAGAATCTCAGCAAAAGATATATATCCTTTTTTAAAAAGAGGGATATTCTGGCTGTAGATAGGATGAGTCTGGAAGTTAAAAAGGGCGAGATATTTGGCTTTTTGGGCCCTAATGGTGCCGGCAAGACCAGCACTATCAAACTCATCTGCGGGCTGCTTAAGCCCACCTGGGGCAGTATCTTTATTGAAGGTTTGGATACGGAAAAACACAGAAAAAAGATTCTTCATAGATTGGGGGCAGTGCTTGAAGGAACCCGCAATTCCCATTGGCCATTAACTGTCAAAGAAAACCTCGTCTATTTTGGTCATTTGAAAAACATAAAAGGGAATGTTCTGAAGAGAAATATCGAGCACCTTCTTTTCTTTCTTGATCTGCAAGAAAAGGCCGACGTCCCGGTAAAACTGCTCTCTCAAGGTATGAAACAGAAACTGGCTATTGCTTTAGCCTTAATTTCTGATCCTGTCGTAGTATTGTTGGACGAACCTACCAGTAATTTAGATGTAAAAAGCAGTAGGATAATAAAAGAGAAGATTAGGGAGATGGCTGACAAAGAAGGAAAGACGATAATTATTACCACCCACAACATGGAAGTTGCTCAAGAAGTATGTGATAGGGTGGCTATTATGGACCAGGGAAAGATTGTGGCTTTGGATTGGGTAGAAAATCTTATCTCCATCTTTTCGAAGCAAAAGTACGAGTTTAAGTTGCACAATCATTTTAGCTGGGAAAGACTTCGTAAGTTTCCTTCCATCAAAGATCTGAATTTTCAACATGACGATGGGTACAATACTCTAAACTTCACGCTTCAAGGGACCAGTACATTGTATGACATTATGGATCTTTTAAGGAAGGAAGAGGTTATTATCGATTCCATCAATAAAAGAGAAGCCTCACTGGAAGATATATTTCTCGATTTAACCAGATAGAAGTTACCTCCTTCCAGCAACGCAAATTTCACCTGTGTAAAAGTTAACCTGCCAATTAAAGAGGGGAGAAATTTTCTCTTTAGAGACGGATTACACAGATGGCCTTCGATAAGTTTATTTAAGATCTGACGCCCTTCTTTTATGGACACAATGAACACCCTATTTCTTTTAAAGGCAGAGATTGTCCGGGAGTTCATCCTGGCCAGGAGGTATCTCTTTGAAGCCATCGTAAGTTTGATAATGGTTTACATCACTTTTATGGGGATATATTTTGCCATTCGCAAACTAGCCATTGGAGGAGAGGATATTGGTATTGCATCCTACCAGCTGATAGGATTTCTCTTATGGATTCTTGCCATGACCTCCATTGGGGTATTCCCCAATGAAATCAATGAAAGTGCAACAATTGGGGTTTTAGAACAGATATTTCTGAGTACCGGTGGGGTACTACGGTTTATTATGTGTAAAGCCATCAGCAGAACTCTGATACAAATTGTTCCCCTCACCATAGTGCTTATGATTATTATCTTTACTACTGGAATACGGTTAATACTTGACCCTCTGGCAATTCTCACCATCCTCTTGTTTACTATTGCCGGTTTCTATGGGCTCGGCCTTTTGTTTGGCGGACTGGCCTTGCTGTATAAGCGAATAGGACCGGTGACACTGCTTGTCAGGGGTGCCCTATTGTTTATCACCGGCGCTATTATTCCTGTTGATGAATTCCCAGACTTTTTCCAGGGAGTGGCCAAATTGTGCCCCATGACACAGGGATTGATTATGTTAAGAAAGGTTACTGTAGAAGGAGATTCCCTCTGGGCCCTTATCCACAATGGAGACATGCTGACCCTGCTTATAAATTCGCTGATTTATTTGATCCTGGGAGTTACTACTTTTAAGATCATGGAGAGTTTTAGCCGCTACAAAGGGGTAATAGGGCTATATTAGAGAAAGGTTAATACCGACTTGCTGAAAGTGTAATGATGAATCCTATATATAAATTCAAGATTGCCGAAAAGATGTTTGCCCTGGATGTGGAAGGCTGCTTTGTCTTTGAAATAGATGGGATTGCCTGGGAAGTACTCGAATATTTCGGTAAAATGAACAGAAAGGATATTCTTTCCAAGTTGGGACATAAGTTTGCTCCACAGGAAGTAGAAACAGTTATCGATGAATTGGACACTTTAAGAAACCAGGGATATATCCTGAAGGAACGCACCGGGGGAGAATCCACTCAAGAGGAAGATTACATGGAATCGATCTCTCTTTATTCAATGGAATTTACGCAGGGTGATTTCCTGATGGACAGAACCACTGCTGAAAATTGCATCAATTTTTTGATTATGAAATCGGCCGCACTCAAAGAGTTAAAGATCGAATTTGTGGTTAAGCCGTCGCTCTTGAACCCTGACATGATCGAACATGCGTATAACTATGCACAGACTCAGGGAAATATCTTTAAAAAGGAGTTTCAGTTTTGCCTGACAATAATCGGGATACCTCTGGATGATTGCAGGGACTCAGGTGAGGCAAATATTACTTTTAACTTTAGAGACATTAAGGATATTAAGGGATTGCTTAAGTATTTAACATCGGCAAAAAGAGAACAAAAAGGTCAGCTTTTAAAAATTGAGAGGTTTGCATCAGCGTTAAAGAAGAACAGTTCTATGCCCAGAATAAATCTTATCCCCACGAATTCAAATTTTCCCAGATCAATATCCATAATTTTTGACTTGGGTTTTTCCTCGATTTCTCTGGGGTGTGACCACTCTCTTTCAAGTCTATATCTTTCTTTAAGGGAAGAACGATATCCCCTCAAAGAAAGGTATGAAATCATAGCCAGTGATTATCTCAAGCGGTTAGAACAAGAAAGTTCCCTCTCCCTCCACCCTTTTAAATCGGTCTTTAAACAGGTATACAAGGGAAAGAGATGCACCAGGAGATGCCAGGCAGGCAAGAGACTCGTAACTGTATCTGCCGACGGAGATATCTACCCCTGCCCTCAATTTTTGAAGATTAAAGAATGCCGAATAGGAAATATTAATAACCTGGATTATGATTTGACCATGGAAGCAAGATTCAGGGCTTTATCGGTAAATGAGAAAGAAGATTGTTTTAATTGTTGGGCAAGATACTTCTGTGGGGGAGGCTGCTCTGCTTTAGCGTATCTCTTTAATGAAAAAATTGCCAGCCCCTATCAAAAGGAGTGTAATTTCATCAAGGATATAATCAGATTAGGGGTAATGACCTATAGTAGGCTAGAAGAAAAGACGCAGATGATTTCCAGGATAAAAAGCGAGGGAAGAGATACTCACCTGGGATTTTCATTAAATGGTGGGCAAATAAAGGCTCGATTTATAGAAAAAAACGATTCAGCGGTCAGCTCCAAATGGAGGGAGGGTTTTTCACAGAGTTATTTCCTGACGGAAGGGGTGGAAATGGGGTTGCAACAGGGAAAATGCAAGAAATTGTCACATAGGCAAAACAATGTAGAATTGATTCTTGAGGATAAAGAGAAAATGCCTCTGGGCCTTTTTCGTGGAAGGATATTCCTCCCCTTCAATCAGGGAGAGATATCCATCTTCACCCCCAATGAAGAAAATTTGAAAGAGGAAGAATTCTGCCAGATCGGACTTTCTTTCCTGTACGAGATATTTCATAAGTGGAATTTGCCGAGGATCTTTGCCGCCTTACTTGAGACTGAAAGAGGTTATTTAGAATATTTAAAGCAGTTTGGATTTAAAGTAGAAGGGCTATTGAGGGAACAGATTTTCCATCACGGGAAATATCATAATCTAATAGCCCTGGGATTACTGAAGGGAGAATTGAAGAAGAAATAAAGACCTACAGGGTGTGTTGATGTTTAAAATTACACTGCCTCAAACGCTGGTAGATTGGTTATATGAATAGAAGAAAAGAACTCAGGTATACGCTCAAAAGAAGATGGGGAAAAACTATCTAAAGCTTAGACAAAGATTGGCAGGTTCTTCCACTTTCTTTGTGGTCGGATCATTGATTCTTCTGGTATTGTTTCCATCCTCAAGTGAAGCAAAAGGAATCACTGAGGAAGAATTGGTCTTATCGTTAGAAGAATGCATTCGTCTGGCCTTAAAGAATAATCCTGATATTATGATCGAAAGGATGAATTCTCAAGTGCAGGAAATGGAACTTCTTAAAGAAAAAGCCGTATTTGATCCTTTATTTGCCCTTGAAACCATAGAGAGAAAGTCGATCAACCAGCCTACCACTATTCTCTCAGGCGCAGGAAAAGACGAATTTGGGATTACCCCTCTTCTCGGTTGGGAGGCTAATCTGGAACAGGAAAGCTTCATTTTTAATAGCAGAATATCGAAGAAGCTAGTTACTGGCGGAAAATGGGAGTTGAAGTTTACTAATAATAGGTTCAAAACAAATTCCATCTTCCAGTATTATGATAAAACTTACAGTTCCTCCGTAACCCTCTCTTTGATGCAACCGTTGCTAAGAGACTCCGGGGTCGGTCTCAACAAGACTAAGATTAGAATTGCCAGTAATAATAGAGATATCTCGATAGATGCGTTTAAAATGAAAGTTACTGCTGTTATATCGGAACTCCAAGAAACCTACTGGGATTTGGTAGCTGCTTTTAAAGGATTGAATGTGAGAAGCGAATCATTAAAGTTTGCTCAGAATCTATTAACCCAAAATAAGGCCTTGGTGGACGCAGGCAGATTGGCCCCAATAGATATTTTACAAGCAGAAAACGGAATTGTCTCCCGTAAAGAAGGGATTCTCTTGGCAAGGAATGAAGTAAAAGAAGCTGAGGACCGTTTAAGAAAGATGATTGGTTTGATAGCCAAACCTGATAAAAAAGAAAGGCCTCTTTTCCCCATTAACATGCCCAATTTTATTGAAAAGGAGATAGACATAGCAGACAGCTACGAGATCGCTCTTATTAATCGTCCCAGCCTTAATCAGGCCAAGATTACCCTCGCCAATCAAAAATTGGCCTTAAATCTTGTAAAAAACCAGTTATTGCCCAAACTGGATCTCTTGGCAAGTTACAGCCTGGAAGGTACCGATTCCGAGTACGGGGACAATATAGATGAGCTTTCACAGTGCGATAATTACTCCTGGGAGGCAGGCATCGTATTGGAAATTCCCCTTGGAAACCGCTGGGCAAAGAATCGGTATTCCCAGGAAAAGATGAGATTGCAGATAGCGGAATTGAAACTCGATAACTTAAGAAAGGATATCCTATTCGATGTAAAAAGGGTGGTGAGGGAAATTGAAACGAATCAGGAGAGGATCGACATAGCTCATTCAGCCAGGGCTTTGGCTCAAAAGAAGTTAGACGCAGAAAAGGAAAGATTTAGACTTGGAAGATCAAGAACGATCAACCTTTTACAATTTCAGCAAGAGTTAACTCTGGCGAGAATTAACGAAGATCAAGCCCGAATTGATTACCAGAAGTCTTTGGTACACTGGGAAACATTAACCGGACAAACCATTGCAAAGAATAATATTGAGATCGTTTCTCATTGAATATGAAATGTATCACTTTAGCCCTATTAAACAGAAATCTATCAGCGAGCTTTGACAATGATCAAACTTCAGCGCGATTTTTACTCGGATTAAGATTCGGTTATCGCTTCTTGTGACTCTTTTAAAAAATATAATCTGTTACAATGTGTTAAAACTCTTTGGTTCCAGCTTGGCTGGTTTTGGCCTTGGATATTTGAGTTTTGCAAAGAATGGAAAGTAGTGAGATGAATCAAAAGAGCTGGTGTTTGGGGAATTCTGTATATATCATTATTGCCTCTGTCTTCCTCTTCGGCGCAGGAGTATGTCTTTCTTCTTTTGAGACCTTTGAGAATAATGTGGTAATTCATGATATGCAAAGAATTATTCCAGCACAAAGGGGTGATCTAGTCCAAAAAATCTTGGAAACCGGAACCGTTAATTCTTTTGGCAAGCTCAATATCAAGTCAAAATTAGGAGGCAAGATTACCAAAGTATATATAGGTAAAGGGGACTTCGTCAGACAGGGAGAAGATCTCCTTCGTTTGGACGATAGAGATGCCCGAAGCCGGCTAAATCAGGCAAAAGCAAGTCTTGAGCGTTGCCAGGCCGAAATCGAGCACGCCGAAGTAAGGTTGGAATATGCCAGGAATAATTGGCTCAATTGTTGGAGGCTTTTCAATAACGGGTTGATTGCCCGATATGAGCTGGAACAGGCAAAGACGGAATATAATCTAGCCAAGGCACAGCTTTATGCATCCTGTTCGAACGAAAGATACTACAAAGAGGTTTATTCTACGTCTCTTATTGAATTGAAAGATACTGTTATCAATTCTCCGATTTCAGGAGTAGTAATCGAAAGGTTAGTGGAAGAAGGAGAGATTATTGTCCCGATTTCCCAGATTTTACTGGTAATTGGAGATCTGAGTCGAATGTATATAAAGACTAACATCAACGAAATAGATATCAATAGGGTAAAAGTAGGACAATATGCAAAGATCAGATTTGATGCCATTTGTGACCGTTCTTATGACGGGCAGGTGACTGAAGTCAGTCCTGCAGGAAAGAAACAAGGCAATATCGTTACCTACGAGGTGAAAATAAAGATCTTGAATGCAGATAATCAGATTAAGCCGGAGATGTCCTGTGATATAGATTTGGTTACAGGAAAAGCGGAGAATGTTATTTACATGCCTATCGAGGCGGTAGAGGAAAAAGGTGGAGAATACTTTGTAATGGTAAAAAAAGGAGAGAGATTCATTCGGCAGGAAGTGATTCCAGGGCTTGCTAATGATAATTATATAGCAATCAAAGAAGGAGTCAATGAAGGACAAGAAGTCAGGTATCTTTCTGTGCCAGAGGGTCAAAAAGAAAGAGAAGACCTGCCCAAGAAGAGATCAGGTAAGGATTTTAGATAGTCTGTATTATGTTAATACGATTAAATAACGTCAAGAAGATTTACCGGTTGGGTGAAATCGAAATTATGGCCCTGGATGGTATTTCCTTTCAGATAGCAGAGGGAGAGTTTGTAGCAATTATGGGGTCGTCTGGCAGTGGTAAGACAACCATCCTGAATATCTTGGGATGTCTTGCCCGGCCAACCTCTGGGGAGTATTTTTTGGATGGACAAAACGTGGAGGAGCTAAACGATAAGGATCTTGCCAGGTTAAGAAATAAGAAGATAGGCTTTGTTTTTCAAAATTTTAACCTCCTCTCTCGTTTTACCGCCTTGGAGAATGTGGAGCTTCCATTGATTTATGCTGGAGTTGGTAAGAAAGAAAGAGCAGCTCTCTCTGTAAAGGTTCTCGAAGAAGTCGGGCTGGCTGACAGGGTTGGACATTTGCCCGATCAACTCTCCGGGGGTGAGCAGCAGCGTGTAGCAATCGCACGTGCCCTGGTTAACAACTCCCCGGTTGTTCTGGCTGATGAGCCTACCGGGAACCTTGACAGCAGGTCGGGAAAAGAGATAATGAAACTCCTGGACGAAATAAACAGAAAAGGAAACAGCGTTATTATGATTACTCATGATCGGGAGATTGCCAGATATTCAAGTCGGCTTATTGCACTTAAAGACGGTAAGATACTTGAAGACAGACAGGGGAGTTAAATGTGTTTACGAGAGTGGTTTATTATCGGTTTCCGGGGGATATCGACCAATAAATTACGTTCAGGTCTCACCATGCTTGGAATCATTATCGGAGTAGCAGCGGTCATCGCCATGGTTTCCATCACTGAAGGTGCCAGAAGGAGAATAAACCAGCAGATAGAAGGTCTGGGCAGTAATCTTTTAATGGTACTTCCAGAGAAACCGTCTGAGATGGCAAAAAGGAAACAGCGAAAATCCAAGGGCCTCACCTATGGCGATGCCTTCGATATTTCAAAAGTCTTTTGGGTAAAGAACGTAGCTCCCTGTGTTACAGTAAAAGCAAAGCTAAAGTACTATAAAAAGGATTACAATGCTACCATCGAAGGGACAACCCCTGTCTATGAAGAGATACGGAATTTTTATGTGCAAAATGGCCGATTTATTTCCCCAGGGGATATGGAAGGATGCCGTCAAATCGTAGTCATAGGAAAGACGATAAAAGACGTACTTTTTGGAGAAAACAACCCGATCGGCAATGAAATCAAGATAGGAAAAGATAGATTTGTGGTCGTTGGAGTGATGGAAGAGAAGGGACAGGTATCTTTTGTCAATTTCAATGAGAAGGTCTTCATTCCTATTACTACGGCAATGAAGAAATTTACCGGCACTGATTTGATAAGTAACTTACAGGTTCAAGTTATAGACCGGAAGGCAACTAAAAAAGCAATGGCTAAAATCAGGGAGGTTCTCTTGACTCGACATCAGCAGGTTCCCGATTTTCGCTTAGTAAGTCAGGAGGAGTTTTTGAAAACCATTGAGCAGACCACCCTCACTTTCAAGCTGATGCTCGGAGGAATTGCTGCTATTTCTCTGCTGGTAGGAGGAATAGGAATAATGAACATCATGTTGGTTTCAGTAAGTGAACGGATCAGAGAAATCGGGATTCGAAAAGCTGTTGGAGCTGACAGAGGAGATATCCTGGGACAATTCCTTGTCGAATCGGTAATAGTCAGTTTCATTGGCGGAATGATCGGGATATTTTTGGGAATATTTTTAGGATTTACTATCTGCAATATTTTAGCCAGTTCAGTTCCTCTGGCAGGAGAATGGCCTATGGTAATCTCCTTTACTTCTATTGCCATTGGCTTTCTTTTTTCAGTCACAGTGGGTATTTTCTTTGGGCTTTATCCTGCATACAAGGCCTCTGGTTTGGATCCGGTTGATGCGCTTCGGCATGAGTAGACCATAAAAAACGCAGTAAGAAGCCATTCGAGATGGTTTGTATGGCAGATTTACTAAATCAGGAAAAATAAGAGACTTCCCTCTAAGGGATGGTGATTTTACGGGCAACAGCCAGCCAAGGGGTAATTAGAGATGATTGAGGGAGCTTTGGTAAGATTAAGAGAACCCAAAAAAGAGCACGTGGATCTTGTAGTGAAATGGATACAAAACGATGAGTTTCAATTTTTTCTTACCGGCGATCCGTTAATTCCAGGGCAGAAATTGAAAGAGCTTTTGTTGTCTCAGATTAATAATCCTTCCAGGTACGAGTCTGTTGTGAATTTCATCGTAGAAACAAAAAAAAGGGGGAGGCCGATAGGATTGATCAGGTTTCTTTCGATTAGCTGGAAGAACCGAAATGCCATGATAGAAGTCTTTATCACCAAGGAGAAACAAAACCTCCCATATGGTCCGGATGCCCTTCTTACTGCTGCTGGTTTTGCTTTTAATGAGTTGAACTTATCCAAGATAGGGGCAGTGATTTTTGAATACAATACGAGATCTATTCATATAACCGAAAGAAGCGGGGCTAAAAGGGAACTGGTATTAAGAAAGCACGTCTATCGCAAAGGGAAATATCATGATGTATATGGCTATGGTCTATTTAGAAGCGATTATGAGAAACTCATAGAGGATTTAAAGGGGACTTTTCTTAGAAGATCGTAAAAAGATTACGCAAACTGCAAGGGGTGGTGATCTTATAATCCTGCGGTTAAAATCTGAGCCTGACGGAGAGATTGGGCAAAAGGAGCATATATAGATGGACACTATTGAGATGAGTTGGAAATGATAAAAAGAATAATAACCAAATACGCGAAAGCCATGCTTCTATTTTTTATACTCTGTTTCCCGTTCTCAGCTGCACAGGTGCTTGAGGCACAGGGCACAGAAGATGGTACCAGTATGGAGGGCCCCGCAATTTTGGACATAAAAAAAGAGAAGCCGGAAAAGATAGAGAAAGTCAAACTCGGTGATATAGTCGTCACAGCAACAAAATATGAAAAGTCGACATTCGATACACCTCTGCCTCTCACCGTTATTGGAAAAGAAGAGATTGAGAGGGTATCCCCTGCAAATATTGGAGATTTGCTGAAGGCTGTTGCCGGAGTTGAAATTCATCATGACAGTACACCCGGGATCTCCAAGGCCAGAATCAGGGGACTCTCTGCCAACAGAGTACTGGTGCTGCTTGATGGAAAGCGGTGGAATTCCCACGTGAGTTCCCTGACAGGAGGAGTCTATCTCAATGAGATCGATGTCAACCAGATAGAGAGGATAGAGGTTCTTCACGGACCTGGGACTGTTCTTTACGGTTCCGGAGCCATGGGCGGTGTTGTCAACATCATCACAAAGAAAGCGCAAAAGCGCAAAGATGATTATTTTGATACGAACCTCTCCACAAAATATGCAGGCGTAAATGACCTGAGATCCGGCAGGGTAGAATTAGAGTTTGGAGCAGAAGGATTCAATTCGCTTGTAGGCGCAACAGTCAAGGAGGCTGGGGATGTAAAAACCCCGGAAGGAACACTCGATCATAGTGGTTATAAAGACACATGCCTTGACCTTCACACCGAGTATCGTATAAACGATCTGCAATCGATTGAGGTCCGTGCAAATATTTTTAGGGGGGAGATTGAGACCCCATTGACAGTGATGGAAGGTGTCGAAGAGGAGATGTTCGGCATGACGCTTGTAACAGACGTTGAGACCATCTTTGACATTTCCCATGCTGATCGCGAAACATATATCCTCAACTATGAGATCAGAACCCCTTTTTCCTGGCTTGATTCATTGGATTTTAGCGCCCATATACAAAAGGAGAGGATGGAATACATCAATACGACCTCAATCTTTCCTCATATTATGCCTGGAAACATAGATATCGTACTTCACGGCAAGCTCGAAACAGATACGTACAGCGCCCAGACGCGTGGACTCTCCACCCTCGATCTTATCCGCCCTCAGGTGTTGACTATCGGCATCGAATACTACAGAGACGAGGCCAAGGCCCCTTCTGAGATGAACACTGATGTTTCAATCATGGGATTTGATATCCCCCTTACTGTTCTTGAGTATGGGATCGAGCTGGCTGGATTGCTTGGAGTGGACCTGCCTCCGCAATTCTCAGAACTATATTCGAAAGGAGACCTTGTTGACGGGAGTTTCAACAACACAGCGTTTTACGTTCAAGATGAGATAGAGGTATTTGATGGCCTATGGATAAATATTGGCGGGAGGTATGACCACTACCGCACAAGGGACAATTTGACCAAAGAAGAGAGTGAAGACAATTCTATAACCGGCGGAATCGGCCTCCTCTTCTCTCTTTCGGATGGGATTAAACTTACCGGATCATTCTCAAAAGGGTTCAGGGCTCCCTCATTGGAAGAGAGATTCTACGTTGGAGCAGTGCCCGGAGGTGCCCAATTGAGGGGCAACCCTGAAGTAAAATCAGAAGAGAGCATTAATTACGAGGCAGGCATCAAGATTCTGTATTCTGATTTCTCTGCAGGTATTACAGGATTTGTGAATACGCTGGATGATTACATCTTAATGGTTCCGACCGATCAACCAGCAGTACTCACCTTTGACAACATAGGAGAAGTAGAGATCCGGGGGATAGAGTCAACCCTTGATTTTCGGATTTTGCCCAACTGGTCTGCTTTTTCCACTATAAGTTATGCTAGAGGCGAGGACAAGATACAAAAAGATCCTCTTGAAGGGATGCCTCCGCTTAAAACAATTCTCGGCATCAGGTATGAAACCAAAGACATAAACCCCCTGGACGGCAGACTATGGGCGGAACTGTGTTCAAGGATCTATGCCAGGCAGGACAGAATCCCTGATGACTGGACAGAGAGACAAAAGACCCCGGCCTTCGAGGTTTATAGCTTCAGGATGGGAATAGAATGTCCGTCATTTATGGACTATCATAATGTCAGTCTGAGATTTGCTATAGATAACTTTACGAATAAGACCTACAGATCGTTTCCAAAGATATTGATGTACAGAGTATGGGATGATTCCTTGATTCAACCGGGGAGAAACTTTGTGTTCAGCCTGAATCTTAAGATGTAAAGCGAGACAAGCCCAGAGAATAAAGATGAGAGAGTATATGAAGAATAATAAAGGAAGAGAGACCAGAATTGTACTCATAACAACCATGTGCGCCACAGGCTCACTGGCTTTGGCCCTCCATGAGGTAACAAAGGAGCATGGAAACATAGTGGCATTGAGAAATTACTACCTCTCTGAGGTGGATACAGGACTCATCGATGAAGAGCGGTTGAAAGAAGACCTTAACTCTGCGGATATTGTTCTGCTCGATATGAGGGGACAGACCCGTGGGGCAAAGATGGTTATGGAATCCCTGAGCAGGAATGAAAAAACCATTGTGACCTTATGCGGTGGTACCACAGAAATCCTCTCACTCACGAAGATGGGGAGTTTCAATGGCCGTAAGATATTCGAGAGACAACCTGATATCGGCTTTGATAAGGACAGCATTGATATATCTACGAGCCTGAAGATCATGGACCTGATCAAGAAGACAGGGAAGATCCTTCCTTTCGGGACCATAAGGCACGCGCGAAACTGGGCATTTGCCATCGATTACTGGCAGTATGGTGGCATGCAGAACCTGAAGAACCTCCTCCTCCTTTTAGTCAGGGAGTATGGCGGAAAGAAAAGGATCAGGTTCGATCCGCCTATGATCCCACCCAAGGCAGGGATATATCATCCCAGTTACAATCGATTCTTTTCTAGTATTGATGAATTTAAAAAAGTCCATGATTTACTTGATGAAAAACCCAAGGTGGGCATATTTTTCTATGGCGGGATGCACTTCGACGACTGCCTTCCTGTGGTCAAGGCCCTGACCAAACGACTCGAACCGGATCTTGCCGCTTTACCAGTATTCTCTGATGTCATGACAAACCTGGAAACAATTGACTCTTTCTTCTTTAAAGATGGTAAACCCTTCGTAGATGCCGTTATAAATCTTCAGTACTTCAGGATCAATGGCGGTCCGCTCGGCGGAGACCCCGTGCCCACACTTGAGATGTTGAGATGCCTCGATTGTCCCGTATTCGGACCGATCCACATGTATCAAACCGATATAGAGAGATGGAGAGAATCAGAGACAGGCCTCTCACCTATCGAGGTGGTCATAGCCGTGGCCCTCAGAGAACTTGACGGTTGTATCGAGCCCATGGTCTTAAGTGGACTTATCAATGCCGGGTTCAGCAAGGAAATACAAAATGAGGTAAAGGCACCCTCTTTCATAGACAACCGCATGGAGAGGTTTTGCAATCGCTTGAAGAAAAGGCTTTCTCTGGGAGAGAAAGAAAACAAAAAAAAGAGGATAGCCTTGATCATATACGACTATCCACCCGGAGAACATAACCTCGGCAACGCCAGTTATCTCGATGTCTTTTCAAGTATGAAGAAGATCCTTTCTGCATTGAGGACCGAGGGGTATTTTGTGGAAATCCCAGAGGAAGAGATCAGCGATCTCCTTTTGGAGGAAGGGATCGTCAACTCCCCTCAATGGTGTTCGCAGGAAGCGAAATATGGGTTAAGGGTACCAATCGAGAAGTATTTGAAATGGTTTAATGATCTCCCTCGGGGTATACAGGCTGAGGTGGTTGAGAAATGGGGTAATCCGCCCGGGGAGATAATGACCGATAGCCATGGTATTATGATCCCGGGTATCATCCTTGGAAATATCTTCATCGGCATTCAACCTTCAAGGGGAGGCCATGAGGACGGAGGAAGATCTTACCATCACCGCGATCTCCCCCCCCATCATCAGTATCTTGCCTTCTATCACTGGATTGAGAGGGAGTTTCAGGCCGATGCTCTTGTTCATGTGGGTACCCATGGAACCCTTGAGTTCACCAAGGGAAAAGAGGTTGGTCTATCGTCGTATTGCCTTCCCGATATCCTGACAGGGGATATGCCTCATATATATATCTACTGGGTCACCAACTCTTCTGAAGCAACGATTGCAAAGAGAAGGAGCTATGCCACCATCGTAAACCACCAGACCCCTTCATTTACAACTTCAGGTCTCTATGAAGAACTCGTCTGCTTAGAAGAACTCATACATGAATACTATGAAGCGAGAGTCCAGGATCCTGTGAGGGCGGACAGGGTATCAGAGGATATCTATAAAAGAGCAAAAGACCTCAACATGAAAGATACTTCAATAGAGGAGATACAGGGTACACTCTTTGAGGTAAAGAGATCCATCATCCCAAGAGGACTCCATATCCTCGGAGAAGGTTACTCGAAAGGAGAGATTATCGAGTTGATTGCCCTGATATTACGATACGACCAGGAGGTGGAATCTCTATATCGGATAGTGGGTGAAGCAAGAGGCTTCACTTATGAGGAACTGCTTAAAAGCCCTGCTGAGCGTAAAGAAGACAGATGCTACGATGAGATTCTGGCAGAGATAGAAGACCAAGTGAAAGAACTGGTTGGAAAGAAGGTGGGGGGCCATACGGATGAACAGCTGATGCTGACAGTCCCCAAGAGTTTAAGAAAAAGGGCGAAGACCGTATTTGACTATATTGGTGACCTCTATACGAATATAATGGACAGCAAGGAGATAGAGTCGTTTTTGGGTGCCCTTTGTTCTCAGTATACTCTGCCGAATATCGGCGGAGACCCCATAAGGACACCTGAGGTATTTCCAACTGGGTGTAATACCTACCAGTTCGATCCACGGCTGATTCCAAGCAGTGCAGCGTGCAGGCGTGGGGCAGAGATCGCCAAAGCCTCTATCGATGAATACAAGAAGGCCGAAGACAGGTATCCTGAGACCGTAAGTGTGGTGCTCTGGGGGTTCGAAACAGTAAAGACCAGGGGCGAAACCATAGGTCAGATACTGGAATACCTCGGGCTTAAGGCAGTAAGAAAGAGCGGCCCATGGTTCACGGGTTTGGAGGTCATCCCTTTAGAAATATTGGAAAGACCGAGAATCGATGTGGTCGTGACCATCTGCGGCATATTCCGCGATACCCTGCCCAACCTGATCGACTTCTTGAATGAGGCCTTTAAAATCGTTTCGTCCCTCCCTGAACCGACTGAGATGAACATGGTGAAGAAGCACTCACAAGAGATAGCCTCAAAACTGAGTCTCAAAAAGGATGAAACCCTTGCTCACTTGCGTATCTTCGGCCCAGGCAGGGGTGAATATGCCACTTCCATGACGACCCTGATTGAAACTTCTTGCTGGGAGGATGAGAATGAACTCTCCCTGTCCTATCTCGATAGCATGCAATACGGTTACGGGGAGAATGTAAATGCGGAATCTGTAAAGGAGGTCTTTGAGACCCTACTGTCCAGGGTAGATCTTGTCACCCAGGTGAGGGATACACATGAGATCGAGATAACCGAGCTCGATCACTACTATGAATTCTTTGGAGGACTGGCCAAATCAATAGAATCGGTTAAGGGCGAAAAACCCCGGATGTTGATCGCCGATACCACCAAAGAGTTTATACAGGTGGAAGATATAAAGAGTCCTATAGAGAGATCGATAAGGGCGAGGATACTGAACCCAAAATGGATCGACGGGATGCTTGAGCATACGTTTCATGGTGTACAGAAGATATCCGACAGGGTTGAGTACATCCTCGGTCTTGCCGCAACGACCGGCAAGGTTGAGAGCTGGGTCTTCAGTGATATGGCAAAACGGTACATATTTGATGAGGAGATGCAAAAGCGTCTCCTTGAAAACAACCCGTTTGCAACCTTACAGATTATAAAAAAGCTCTGGGAGACAGACAAAAGAGGCTATTGGCAAACAGATGAACAAGAAAAAGAGAATTTATTGGATGCTTACCTTGAAATAGAAGGTATCCTTGAAGAGAAGAGCGATTAGATTGAAATGGAGATGAACCATGAGGAAACTCTTTTTACTACTCACTGTACCAGCGATAATCCTATGGATTGGATTTTCTTCGACAGGTTCATCTGATGAGGCCTCTTTTGTCAGGGAGATAGTGAAGAAGGTGGATCGTCTCTATAGGAGCCAATCGAGTGAGGCTGAGCTTGAAATGGAAATCGTTACACCGAACTGGGAAAGACAACTCAGGTTGAAGATGTGGACAGAAGGACTCCACAAGACCTTCATCCATATACTCTCTCCCAAAAAGGACGCAGGCATAACGACTCTTCGGATAGGTACCTCCATGTGGAACTACTTCCCAAAGATCAACAAGGTCATCAAGGTTCCGCCATCCATGATGATGGCCTCGTGGATGGGCTCGGACTTCACAAACGACGACCTGGTGAAGGAATCCTCACTGCTCGAAGATTATAATGCCGTGTTTGTACCAGCAAGGGATATGCTCAATTATTATTTCATTGAACTCATCCCAAAGAAAAAGACACCGACCGTTTGGGGGAAGATAATACTCGTGCTGAGAAAGAAGGATATAATCCCGGTTAGACAGGTCTTCTATGATGAAAAGGGCGAAGAGGTCCGGGTGATGAATTTCTCAGATATCAGGAAATTCGGAAAGAGGAAGATCCCTGCAACCCTTGAGCTGGTTCCTTTGAAGCACACGGGAAGAAAGACCGTCCTTCGATATATAGATGCAAGGTTTGACACCGAGATAGACGACTCAATATTCACACGGCGAAACCTCCAGAAGAAGAGATAGGTATAAAGATATGTTGATCTTAAAGATGGTATTGAGAAACGTCCTGCGTCAGAAGAGGCGATCGTTTCTCACGTGTCTGATGATGACTGGGGGCTTTGTTATCCTCTCTCTCTCCATAGGGATTTCAGATGGGAGTTATTCCAATATTATAGAACTGGTTACGCGAAATCATACAGGGCATATCCAGATTCACAAGAGGGGGTACCTCGATAGCCCATCACTCTACAATACCCTCGATTCCGCTGATGGGCTTGACAAGAAACTTGAATCTTTTCCTGATGTGAAAGCGCAGGCTTTGCGTCTCTACTTTGCGGTCTTGGCTTTTGCAGGAAAGAAGACTATGGGAGTTCGTATTACAGGTATTGAGCCGGACAGGGAAGAGCAAACCACAAGGCTAGAGGTAAAAATAACCAAAGGGGAGTATATCTCCACTTCCCCGGCAAAGGACGTTATTGTCTCAGATGCACTTGCCAAGGCACTGGATATAGACGTGGGGGATGATATCATACTCATCGGGCAAGGAGCAGACGGATCCATAGCGAACGATCTCTTTTATGTGCGCGGCATTGTAGATGTTGGAGAGATAAAATATGGCGATATGAAATGTTATATGCATATAAAGACAGCACAAGACTTTCTCTGTCTTTACGATCGCTTCCACGAGATTGCCATAATTCTGGACGATCAGGCAGGGTCACAAAGAATCGCTCACAAGATCGAACACGAAATAGACGATTCAACCCTTGATGTAAAGCCATGGCAGGCAGTGGAGAGTGAGTTTTATCAGGCGATGGAAACGGATGTTAAGGCGATGAACTTCGGGTTTATCATCCTTATGGTAGTGGTCGGCACAGGGATCATGGGCACGGTTCTTATGACGATCCTTGAAAGAACACCCGAGTTCGGGTTGATGCGAGCCATGGGAACTCGCCCTGTGGACGTTTTCAAGCTCATCGTTTACGAAACCTCCTGTCTGTCTGTCGCCGGTATCGTGCTGGGAGGGATAATCGCTTTTATCTGTAATTATATCATCATGCGTCATGGGATCTCCCTGCCTGATCCGATTCATTTCGGTGGTCTCTATCTTGACAGGATCATCGGCAAGGTTTCGGTCGGGGTTTTTCTCAGACCGACAATGATTACTTTCATCACCGCTATTCTTGTGAGCCTATACCCTGCATATCGGGCTGCCAGTGTGCCTCCCATTTATGCAATACAATCAAACTAGTCTCTGTGTAACTACTATGCTGCTCGTCAAAATCGGCTGGAGAAATATTCTTCGCAATAAGAAAAAGATGATGCCTGCAGGTCTTGCTATAATGGTTAGCCTTGCAGGACTGATCTTTTTAGATGCCCTTTTCATTGGAATGAACGAAAACATGATAGGAAACGCAACAGATACTTTTTTAGGAAACGGTCAGATTCACGCAAGGGATTTTACAGATACTCTTGAAACGGAAAAGACGATAAACCATATTGAAAGAGTTGTCTCACAATTAAGTTTTGAGGACTCTATAAGGGGCTTTACTATGCGGACTCAGACCTATGGTATGCTCTCATCACCCTCAAATGTGGAGTCTGTTGTCCTTGTTGGTATCTGTCCGGAAACAGAAAGAGATATGTCAAAGATCGATGAGGCAGTAATAGAAGGGGAATTCTTAAACGACGATGATACAGAAAAGGTCTTGATAGGAAAGAAACTCTCAGAGATGCTCGATGTGCGGTTACACGACCGGATTGTTATTACAGTGGCTCAAGTAAAAAGCGGCGAACTGGCCCAGGAGCTTTTTCGGGTTGGTGGTATCTTTCGGTTTAACATTCGAGCAATGGACAGGGGTATTGCATTTATAAGCCTGAAGAAAAGCCAGGAGCTTCTCGGAATCGGCCAAAATGTACATGAGGTTGTCTTGAAGTTTCATCGTCTTGCTGACGTTCAAGATCGAGGGATCGATTTCTGGAATCGTTATTCAGTTGACGGTAACGAGGCCTTAAGCTGGAAGGATCTGCTCCCGGGTCTTGAAGCCGCATTCAAGATGTCCAGGTTTTCCTCCTTTCTCATGGGGGGGCTCCTCTTTATAATCGTCGTTATTGTGGTAATGAATACCCTGTTCATGTCTCTGTATGAAAGGATGTTTGAGTTCGGGATATTGCGCGCAATAGGGACCCGGCCCATTCGTATGGCATCGATGATCCTTGTGGAGGCGGGTCTCCTCTCGGTCGTCAGTATCCTGCTAGGCTCAGCTCTGGGGGTAGCCATATCGTATATTGTATCCATAACAGGTGTCGATTACACTGGTCTTGAGCTGGCGGGTGTAACATTCAGGGAACCTATCCGTCCTGTCACAACCGTTTGGCAGTTAACACTCTTTCCGATATGTGTCTTTGTCTTTACACTTGTAGCAGCGATCTTTCCTGCACTTCATGCATCAAGGTTGATCCCTGCAGAGGCGATGAAAGAGAGTCAGATCTATGGTTAAACAGCAAGCCGGATATGTATTGACCGCAAAAAAAGAAAAAGAGGAATTCCGTAATAGATGACAGAACACGATTATGTTATAGAGGTTCAAAATATCTCTAGGGTGTACGGCCACAATGACACAAGGATTACTGCCCTGAGATCTATTACCATTCGCATCCGAAGACAGGAATTTACTGCAATCGCCGGCCCTTCAGGATCTGGTAAGACCACACTTCTAAACCTTATTAGTGGTCTTGATATCCCTTCTGAAGGACGTATTTTCCTGTCTGGCAAGGCTATCTCTGAAATGAGCGGCAATGAACTCTCCGATTTTAGGAGAGACCACATTGGCCTTATCTTTCAATCCTTTAATCTCATACCAGTACTTACAGCCGCTGAAAATATTGAATACATAATGCTGTTGCAAGGTGTATCGAAGAAAGAGCGTCAAAAAAGGGTCTCCTTAATCCTTAACGAGGTTGGACTCAAAGGAAAAGGGGACAGATTCCCTGCTCAACTGTCAGGTGGTCAGCAGCAGCGTGTAGCCATTGCCCGCGCCATAGTAGGAAACCCTGACATAATACTCGCAGACGAGCCTACCGCAAACCTTGATTCAGCAACGGGTTGTGCACTCATCAATATGATGAAAGACCTGAATGAGAGAAGAGGGATGACCTTTGTCTTTTCAACTCACGACAATATGATCATGGAAAGGGCGAAGAGGTTGATTGTCTTAAGGGATGGAGAGATCAGTGCAGATGACACTATGGTTTAAAGGCATTGGCGGATCTCTCGTTTTTGCGGTGCTGCTTTATGCGGGTTCATGTGTCTATGCGCAAGGGTGCGAATTCAGGCTAAACGGGTATGTAAAGAGTTTCTTCAGTGTAAACGGCAGATCCTTCTTAGAAAAGGGGCCAGGACTTGATTCAGGGAGACAAAAAAACGGCTATATCAGGTCTCGGCTCAACCTCTTTGGACGGATAGGGGATAAGATTTCTCTGGAAGCGGCCTATGAAGGAGTACTTCGATATGGACAGGAAGAAAATAACGAAAGCCTCTTCTTGAGTACCTGCCAGATCTCCTATCGGATCGATGAGGTGAATCAGATAATTCATAGAGAGGTTCATGGTGAAGATGCATTTGAGGTTCGCCAGGATATCGATCGCGCGTATGTGGCTTTGGCAGCTACAACAGCCGATTTTTATATAGGACGCCAACCCATAAGTTTCGGCTCTGCTCGAGCCGTCAATCCCATGGATGTGATAGCGCCATTCAGTTTTGATGCCCTTGATACGGAGGAACGCAAAGGGGTTGATGCTGTGAGGTACAGAGCACCTATAGGTGAGATGGGTGAGTTGGATGGAGGAATCATCTTTGCAGATCACTTCAAGTCCGATGAGAGTGCCGTATATCTCAATACCAGGTTGTCCGTCAAGAAGACGGACTGTGCACTTATGTCAATGGTCTTCAGAGAAAACCTCCTCATGGGATTGGATGTACAGAGTTCGCTTAAGGGAGCAGGCTACTGGCTGGAGACTGCCTATGTCTTTGTAGGGACTACTGGGGAAAAAAGACCTGAAGAGGATTACCTGAGAGTTTCCACCGGCTTTGATTACAATTTCTTAGGAAACCTCTATGTCTTTATAGAGTATCATTTTAACGGGGCAGGTGAGGACTCGGCAAGGGATTATTTGAGACTCAGCGACAGAGCAGCATACAATGAAGGCCAGGTTTACCTCCTCTCACGCCATTATCTTATCCCCGGGTTTACCTGTATTGTAACACCCCTTAGTACTATCCGGACCAATATTATGCTAAACCTGGAAGACGGATCTCTCTTCATCTCGCCACGATTTGAATACAGCCTGATGCAGGATCTCTTTGTCGAAGTGGGAGGGTTTATAGGTATCGGAGAAAAGGGGAGGTTTTCATATAACGATACAGACGGGACAGAAATACCAGAGGTCCGTTCTGAATTCGGTATTTACCAGGATCTTTGCTTCCTTTCCCTTCGTTTCTATTTTTGAGGTTTCGGTTTGAAGTCTCTTTCAGTATCATTTCTTTTAGATATCTCACTGGGTTTCTATCCGTTACCGTGGGAGTTATATTCCTCGAAATTAAAAAGCCGTATATGAAGCAAATGATTATTCTGAATACGACCGAGGGAAAATAGAGGCCTTTTAAGAAAAAAATGAGCATTCTCACTCCTGAAAAGGACCGTGATTTATCTGCATAAGGTGAAGGGCCTTTTATAGACAGATAAACTGGAGATCCATTAGAACGTATCTTATAGGGAACAGCTTGACATAATTCAACGTTCTATTATAGCATATAGTCACATGGAACTGAGTTGCTCAATTTTCAGGGTCTTTGATGAGAGGATTATGAGCTGAAACGGTTCTGAAATTATTCGACGCTCTGTGGATTTTAATGTCGCGAAAGTTCGAGTAAAGACTATGCAGTAAGGAAACCTCTTTGAACATGGGAAGATTGAAAATCACTGGAAAGCTGGGTTGCCTTATTGCCTTTGCAGATTTTTTCTTGCTTTCTTGCGGCTTGCATCTCATCCATCCGCTTTTTTTCGAGCATCACCATTGCCATGTAAAACCTGTTGATAATCCAACCCATACTGGTTTCAGTGTATCATTGATCGAAGGATCATATGAATGTCTACTCTGTACTTTTTTTGCAGACTTTCATATATCCTGCCCCAGACAGCCTATCCTTAGAAAGGCTCTCGATTCTCCGTTCAAATATCCTGCGCAGGGCCAGCTTGAAACCCTTAAAAAAATCCTCATTCTACGCCCTAAAAACAGGGCGCCTCCTTCCTCCACCCTTTTTGAATACTCTGTTTGAATAATACCTGAGTTGCTTCCGGTATAAAATAAACCATATGTGTGAAGACCTTATGTTTCCTGCGGAAATATCTGTGTCCTGATACATATCGTAAGGAGGAATAATGATCGGAAAGAGAGTCACTTGTCTCTGTATAGCTATTCTATCGATTTTAGCAGCATGTACTGCTTTTTCTCAGGATAAGGGCACGACAATACAGCCCGTAAGAGTGATCGAGGAAGGAGAGGGAGACAACTTAGAAGCACAAATCGAGCAATTTGCCATTGGGGAAGAACCGGCCGTACCATACAGGGATTTATCCCTGGGGAGTACCCTGCAAAGCTTTAACCCGGATATTTCGGTGATCATTGATACTTTTTATCACAATGATGACACCCCAGAAGGGATAGACGAGATACTTGGAGAGTTGGCAGGGTTCGGCCATATTCACAGCTACAACCACAGCCATGAGCACGCCCGGCTGGACGAAGGTTTCAACCTAAGGCATCTGGAACTCTGTTTCGCCGGAGAGGTCGATCCATATTTCAAAGCTTATGCTATCGCAGCCATCTCAGAAGAAGGTGCAGAACTGGAAGAAGCTGTTATCAAGACAAGCGGTTTGCCAGCCGGTCTTCAATTGCAGGCGGGTAAGTTTTTCAGCGATTTTGGCCGTATCAACTCACAGCACTCACACGAGTGGGATTTTGTGGATCAAGCGCTCATCAACAGACTGACCCTTGGGGATCATGGGCTCAATGAAAAAGGGGTCCAGATTTCCTGGTTAGTTCCGACACCGTTTTATATGCTCGCCGGAGTGGAGGCGTTTCAAGGCGAAAACGAACTTCTCTTCAGCCATATTGGCAGTGAAGACCTGCCCGATAGAGAAGGACCGAGGCTTTGGACAGGTTGGATGAAGTTTTCCCCCAATCTTCCTCAAAAGCATGGCATCCAAGCTGGCTTTTTTGGTGCACGGGGCATTCATCAGGAGACCCATGATGGCAATAACGACGGCACACAGGACCACTGGTTGAATGGGCATTGCATGTTCTGGGGTGCGGACTTTGTATATAAGTACGACTCCCGTCGTAATTACGGACATGGTGATTTTACCTTACAGGCTGAATACATCTATCGAATAAAAGACCTGTCGGTGCATCGCCATGACCTTTTTCCCGAGTTCACCGGTAGAGATCGGATCGATAAACAGGATGGGTATTACCTTCAGGCCGTTTATGGTTTTCAGCCTCGTTGGCGTGTAGGGTTTCGGTGGGATCGGGTCGGGCTGACCAACACGAGCAAGTACCCTGACCGCTCCAGGGATCATTTCGATGACAGCCAACGTTTAACCACCATGTTAGACTTTACATTCACCGAGTTCTCGCGCCTTCGGCTTCAGATCAGCCGGGGTGAATATGGCTTTGAAAAGGAGAATGAAGAAGCCTGGCAGTGCTTCCTACAGCTTACAATATCGCTGGGGACCCACGGTGCCCACAAGTTTTAGTTTGAAGATTGTTGAGGGTCAATATTGACTATTTTATAAAAGCTGCATATCTCGATATTTCCAAAAGGATATACTGCAGTGAAAAACAAACAAGTATAAAAGGAGCATACATCATGAACAGAATAAACTATGGGGCACTTGTTCCATTGTGGATCGCACTCTTTTTCTTTGTATTAATCGCTTCTGCCTGGAACGTGGCGGAGGCAAGGAAGGTAAATATTCTGGCCACCACAACTGATCTGGCTTCAATTGCCAGGGCCATTGCTGGCGAGCATGCCACGGTGAAGAGTCTCTGTACCGGCAAGGAAGACCCCCATTTTTTGCAGGCAAAGCCCAGTTACATTGTTAAGGCACGGAACGCCGATCTATGGATCCGTGTTGGAATGGAACTTGAAATCGGCTGGGAATTGCCTATCTTGGATGGAGCCAGGAACACTATCATTAGCGTAGGGGCAAAGGGGCATCTCGATGCATCAGAGCGTGTCAGGAGGCTGGAGGTTCCCACAACTCGAATTTCACGCAGCATGGGTGATGTCCATCCTCAGGGGAATCCCCATTACTGGCTGGATCCATTAAATGGCAGGATTGTGGCAAAGAGTATTGCAGCACGGCTTGAACAGCTCTTCCCACAATACGCTAACGATTTTCGAAAGAACCTAAAAGCGTTTCAAAAGGCACTCGATGAGAGCATGTTCGGCAAAGCGCTTGTAGAAAGAATGGGTGGGGCAAAACTCTGGACATTGGAACTGAAGAACGAGTTAGAATCATCGCTCAAATTCCTTCAGATGGAAAGACAACTCAGTGGATGGAAAGGAAGAATGAAGCCTTTTCAGGGAGAAAACATCATGACATATCATCGGAGCTGGTCTTATTTTGCCGATCGTTTCAGCCTCAAAGTTGCGGATGAACTAGAGCCGAAACCCGGCATTCCGCCGAGTCCGGGACACGTACTGGAGGTAATCCGGAAAGTGAAAGAGCAAAAGGTCTCTGTCTTGCTCATGGAGCCTTTCTACAGCCATAAGTCGCCAAACCTGGTAGCATCCAAAACGGGAATCCAGGTCGTTGTATGCGCAAACTCAGTAGGCGGCGGATCTGCAGCGAAAGACTACTTCTCAATGATCGGAAATATCGTAGATAAACTGGCAACTGCCTTTGAAGCGGCCAAGAAAACTGAGGAGAACTGAGAGATGATGGGTTTTGTGGAATTGCTCTCAGCGCCGTTTGCCGCGTGTATACTGATCGCTTCCCTGCATTGTTACATGGGTTTGCACGTGGTCAAGCGCGGTGTGATATTTGTCGATCTGGCCCTGGCCCAGATGGCGGCGTTAGGTGCGGTGATTGCCATCTTTTTGGGGCCTTTTTTAGATATACATCCGCATGAACATGAAAACATCCATTCATCCCACCATGAAACAAAGATGCTCAGCGAATCCCAGGTAGCCAATGAACTATTTGGTTCAAATATCGACCATGAGCATGATCAAACTCATGTGCATGGGACAGGCGAGGCGAAGTACGATGCATCACTTACGCATTGGCTAAAGGGAAAATTATCATATATCCTCTCGCTGCTATTCGCGTTTTTCGGCGCAGTGATCTTCACATTAGGGCGATTTCGGGATGAGCGTGTGCCTCATGAGGCGATAATCGGTATTGTCTTTGTTGTATCATCCGCGCTGGCCGTGCTTGTCTTGAGCAAGGCCCCACACGGTCATGAGAGGATGGAGACCATGCTTGTAGGCAGCATCCTCTTTGTAAACTGGAACGATGTACTGAATATGCTTATGCTCTACCTTCCACTAGGCATACTCCATTTTTCGGTGCGTCGTGTACTGATAAGAATATCAGAAAATATCAAAGAAGCGGAGTCCGCAGGGGTACACATACGTGCATGGGACCTTTTGTTCTATGGGAGTTTTGGTCTGATGGTTACGCAATCGGTTTCTATTGGGGGGGTACTCGTGGTATTCAGTTATCTTATAATACCCGCAGCGTGTGCGATCATGTTTGTGGACAGGCTCTTATACAGCCTGCTTTTCGCATGGGGAATTGCGCTTGGGGTGAGTCTGTCCGGCCTGGCTTTCTCTGCCTGGCAGGATCTGCCCACCGGCCCATCGCTGGTTGCAACCTTTGGCGCAGTGCTGATACTGTGTACTGCAGTCAGGCCGTTTTTTGCCCAAAGAAAGTCGCAGTATTTGCAAAAGACAAAACCACATAACTGATTCCACTTCATCTTTGCAGTAGCAATACAACATACTTTTTACGTCCATCTCTAATAATTGACGATTTTTGTGAAGAAAAGTTAATGTCATTGACTTTCAAATAGTTGAGAAACACGATAGAGCATCAATCGAGAAACCTTCCTTCTATCAGGTGGTAATTACGGCCCAGACTTTGAACCTTCATTCGAATCTGGAAGAACTGATCAAAGGAGTCGTTTTTCATAAGACCTCCCACAATAGCTAGAAACAAGAACCATATATATTGCAGACTTTTCTTCCTTGACAGAAAGTGACGATTCGTATTATTTTATCGCTATGAAACCCTAACCGAAGCTATGGGCATGGCCAGATAAGAGAACGGTTTCTTTTGATAAGGAGGGAGAGGGGGATGAGATGTCAATTTTGCAACTACGAGGGGCCGAGGACGGACTTTAAACGGAATTTTAACTCCATATACACAACTGCAAGCGGTTTGAAACCAAGGCAATGTAGTAAATGTCATAATGACAACTTCTTTCCTTGGGGAGAAGAACTGGAAGAGGACGAAACAGAGCTCAAATCTCTATGCCTCCGCATGGATGATTCCATCAGGGCAGGAGACATTAATAGACACGTATTGATGAAGCAAGTAAAGGAAATGAAGAACCTTAATAAGTATCTTAATGCAGAGTGGGTAAACAGATTCATCGCTCATGTCTATGCAAATATAAGAGCGGCTCAGGATGAGTGAAATGGGGACTCTCCTTTGATTAAAGACAGTGACATGGTCTCTTTCAATACAGTGGTCAAAGAGACTGATCTTTGCATATGGGCTGACAGTGATCTGAGAAAAAGGTCATTGGAAGCAGTATTGAGGTATCGCGGCCAGTTGGAGAGATACATCAGGCGATACCCATTATTTCGTACTGCCCTCGAACCGGTTTCTATTGAGGACCATGCACCTCCTATTTTACAGGCGATGTCTTGCGCAGCAAAGAGAGTCTCTGTTGGTCCTATGGCATCAGTAGCCGGTGCAATAGCCGAATATGTGGGTAAAGATCTGCTTGCATTCTCCCAGGAGGTTGTCGTTGAAAATGGCGGTGATATCTTCCTGAAACTTGACAGGAAAAAGACGATCGGGATCTACCATGGGCAGTCTTCTGGAAATAGGGGAGTTTCCCTTGAGATAAGACCGGAAGAGACACCTATGGGAATCTGCACTTCATCCGGTGTATTAGGCCACTCATTCAGTTTCGGCAGTGCAGATGCGGTCGTTGCCCTTGCTGATTCGGCTATCCTTGCCGATGTCGCGGCCACGGCCATAGCCAACCAGGTCAAAGATGTGTCTGACATCAAAAGAGGGATAGAGTTTTCTCAACGAATACATGGGTTGAAAGGGGTGGTTATAATCAAGGATGAGAGGATGGAGTTTTATGGTAGAGTTTCCATCCTTGTATGAGAGAATGAAGTAGGGGCACCTTGCTACGTGCCCATTATATGAGAGAGAATAAGGGCACGTTGCTACGTGCCCCTCCATTCATTTTAAAAGAGGTTCCTGTAATGGCCGTAGCCTTCCTTCTCGAGATCCTCCAGGGGAATAAAACGAAGGGCTGCTGAATTGATGCAGTATCGCAGACCCGTTGGATGCGGACCATCAGGAAAGACATGACCAAGATGAGAATCACCATGCTTACTTCGAACTTCTGTTCTCACTGTAAAAAGGCTCCGGTCTTCTACTTCTATGATATTGTCCGGGTCCAATGGCCTTGTAAAACTGGGCCACCCGGTCTTTGAGTCGTATTTGTCGAGAGAGCTAAAAAGCGGTTCTCCGGAGACAATGTCTACATAGATCCCTTCTTCTTTGTTGTCCCAGAATTCATTCTTAAAGGCCGGTTCAGTCCCGTCCTCCTGGGTTACCTTGTATTGCAGGGGCGTCAATTTACTGCGCAGCACATTGTCATCGGGTTTGGAGTATCTTTCCATATTCGAACCTTTACCAGCCGATCCTTTCTTTTTTTCCCAAGCCTTGGTTAGAAATTGATCCCGTCCGGAATTCCAGCGATACATCTTATAGCGGAATGGGTGGGTCTTGTAATAGTCTTGATGATACTCTTCTGCTCTGTAAAACTCGGTGAGTTTCAGTATCTCTGTAACAACCGGTTTGTCGAACCTGCCAGATTGGTCCAATTCTTTCTTCGATTTTTCTGCCAAGCGTTGCTGTTGGTCATTGTGGTAAAAGATCGCGCTACGATACTGTGAACCGCGGTCTACAAATTGCCCTCCCGGATCCGTGGGATCAATGTGCTTCCAGAAGACATCGAGCAGTTCTTTGTACGAGACCTGTTTTGGATCATAAAGGACCTGTATTGCTTCCACGTGTCCGGTACCTCCAGCTGACACTTCTTTGTAGGTTGGGTTTTCCTTGAAGCCCCCAGTATAGCCAGATATGGCTTCAATTACACCTTTCACCTTTTCAAAATCCGATTCAATACACCAGAAACACCCGCCTGCAAATGTTGCCCTATCCAAGTTGTCTATACCTTCGTCTTCATCCGCAGATGTTTTTTTGTTGTTCGTGCTGCTGTTCAATCCTTGAATTTCCATTACCAACACACCGAAAAAAAATACACTCAGGATATATATCATCGATTTCATCTGAACCCTCCCCTATGAAAGCACTTTTATTAATGAAATGCAAATACAAAAACAATTTTGCCCTTTTCAAAATATAATCATGCTTTCTAAAATTTCAATACCAATTAAGTTTATCTTGCCTCTCATCTATACCCTTGATAAAATATCGCTGTTTAATAGTTAGACCTGTCACTCTTATTTTGGGAATAGCAAAGTGCCCGAATTTAGAGATCCTTCACTATCTTTAAAAATGGCCTCTAAATACTCCTCATAAAAAATAAGAGTGATGGTAAGTGAACCTAAGGCAGCTTCGATATAAACCAAATTTAAGAATGAGAAAGGAGGGTATATGGATAAGGGGTTTGAGAATATTATCTTAACGAAAAAAGAGGGTGTTGCCATTATAACCTTAAACCGCCCCCAGGTCAGAAATGCTTTAGACATGAAGACCTTCCAAGAGCTTAAAGAGGCAATCGAAGGGGTGAGGACCGATAAAGAGGTCAGGGCAATTATACTCGCCGGGGCAGAAACAGCCTTTTGCTCTGGTGTTGATATTTCCATGCTGGGTGGAATGGTAGGGGTAAGCCTATCAGATTTAAGGGCCTCTATCAGAGAAATACATAAAATCATTAATAGTATTGAAGAGATGGAAAAGCCAGTGGTAGCAGCAGTAAATGGCTATGCCCTGGGTGGGGGATGTGATTTAGCCCTTGCCTGTGATCTGAGAATAGCCTCACAGGACGCTATATTTGGGGAAGAATACATAAAACTGGGATTGGTCCCGGATATGGGGGGCACACAGAGACTCCCGCGGTTGGTAGGGGTGGCAAAGGCAAAGGAGCTCATATTTACCGGAGACAGGATAGATGCAATGGAAGCCGCAAGGATAGGGTTGGTAAATAAGGTTGTACCAAAGGAGGACCTCCAATCTGAGGCAATGAATTTGGCACAAAGATTGGCAAAGGGACCCTCCGTAGCCATTGGTTTAGCTAAAATAGCTATAAATAAGGGTATGGAAGGGGATTCCAGGAGTGGAATGGAGTACGAGGCGCATGCTCAGAGTTTATGTGTCCAAACCAAGGATGTGATGGAAGGGGTTACCGCACGTATGGAAAAGAGGCCTCCGCAATTCAAAGGGGAGTGATCAATTCTCAGATCAATTATAATCACAACTGAGACGCAGAGGCCGCGGAGAATGAGCTTGTTTTTTACTTTTAAGTTGTTTTCTTTTGCCGTCCTCTAAACGGCTAAAGAAATAATATTTCACTCTGCGGCCTTTGCGTCTCAAGCGAAACGGGAGGCGGGAAAATATGAAAAATACATCATCGAATTTACGAATTCGAACACTGAGTTGTAACCCCCAGAGGCATACTTACGTAAACCAAAATTTACCTTATATAAAAGGGAGTGCAAAATGTTTATTGACGTGCATTGTCACTAGTATGCAAATTCTGATTGTATGCCCGATGTTTGGTGGGATAGCATTTCCAGAGTTTCTGCTCATGCATTAAAGGCTATAATGGGGATTGAGATGACCCCTGACATGGTAAAAGAGACCGTCTTCCCCGATCTTATAGTTCAAAGTAGAGGTAGATAGAGTATTTACTCAGCCTTGATCCTTTTGTCTTAAGTAATATTAAATTAGGGTTGCGTCCCCTTCATCCCTGTTTTGAAAAAGCAGGTGTGTTTCATCTCCTCTTTTGGGTCGAATCAATCCACCCCGTTTCTAGGCCAAAAAAAGGTTGAAAAGATATATTTGTTGACACATGATCAGTGTTCACGTATAATGTGATATTAAAGAAAGGAGATGTGATATGCCTAATATAACCATTTCCCTTGATGAGGATTTACTCAAATCTGGACGGCAATATGCTGAGAAACATCAGACGTCTGTGAATGCACTCATCAGGAATTTACTTGAACAGACGGTGAGGCCTCAATTAACAGATTGGCTTGATGAATGTTTTGCATTGATGGATAGTGCGAAAGCAAGCTCCAACGGACAGATTTGGAAAAGAGAGGATTTATACGATGTCTAAGATCTTCATCGATACGAACATCTTGGTCTATTGTATGGACAGTTTTGATTTGGCTAAAAGAGATCGATGTCGTATGCTTATAAAGACATTAACAAACAATCTGCGGGGAGTGATTTCCACACAAGTCATGCAGGAGTTTTACGTTGTTACAACTAAAAAACTCGGTGCCGATGCCCTATTAGTAAAGGACATACTCCATTCATTTGAACATTTTGAAAACGTTATCATTACGCCAAGTCTCATAAAAGATGCTATAGATTGCAGCATAATCAATCGATTGTCATTTTGGGATGCTCTCATTGTAGCGGCAGCAGAGAGTGCCCATTGTGAAAGACTGTGGTCCGAGGATATAAACCATGGACAAATCATTCGAGGAGTGCGGATTGAAAATCCTCTATGTATATAAGGATTCAACCTTTGATATAGTGCTCAAAATCTACAAAATCCAATGAGATTATATCCCTCAACGCATAATGGTAAATTCTTCTATAGCTCTGTCTTGAAAAAGCAGGTTTGTTTCAAGTAAGCTCCAGCGGTCAAGTCTGGAAATGAGAGGATTTATAAGTAAACTGGTGAATCCACCATTACTCTAAAGCTGCCAGAGCAGCATCGTAGTCAGGCTCTTGTGCAATTTCAGGTATCTGCTCTGTATACTTCACGGTTCCTTTGGCATCGAGAATAAGCACCGCTCGTGACATCAACCTCTTCAATGGGCCTGTGGTTATCATAACTCCATAATCAGTCCCGAAATCCTGATCACGAAATGTTGAAAGTGTAATCACGTTTTCTAAGCCCTCAGCTCCACAGAAACGTGCTTGTGCAAAGGGAAGATCGGCGCTTATGCAAAGTACAACGGTGTTTGCCCGTTTACTGGCTTCGGTATTGAACCGCCTTACTGACATCGCACAAACTGGTGTATCTATGCTAGGAAAGATATTGAGGACAACCTTTTTTCCAGCATAAGACGACAAATTGGCTTCGGTTAGATCGCTTTTCACAAGAGTAAAATCCGGCGCCTTGGAACCCACTTTCGGGAGTTCGCCAGTCGTCTCAATAGGGGATCCCTTAAATGTAATTGAGGCCATATGTACTCCTTTCATTAGAGGATTTATTAAACTGTAAAAAAGATACTACTAGTTTTTTAAGAATAATGTCAAGATTTTTTTCATTTTAGAACTGCCCCCCCTCCCCTAAGCACTTCCCAATTTATACCAAAAAATAGATTGCGGAGTTATATGTGTTGATACATAATCACTCTTCACGTATAATGTTGGTAGTGGAAAAAAATGATTTGATATTTTTACAATCTGTTTGAAAGGCCTCTTGACGAGCATATATTCATTTTAATGGATATCGAGTTGTCACGGCAACGGCAGTCATATTAATAACGCGTGCAACTAAATAAATTAAAGGAGTCTGTATGGATTATGAAACAATAACATATGAAATACTTGAAGATGGTATTGTCATGCTGTCTCTAAATCGTCCTCAAGACTACAATGCCGTTAACCAGAAGATGGTAGAGGAATTGGAGTCTTTCTGGAAAGAGCGCCTCTATGATATTGATACCCATGTCATTATCCTTAAAGGCAATGGTGAAAAGGGCTTTTGTGCAGGGCTCGATTTGAAGGAAACCATGGATATGGCCCCGAATATGGCCACAGATAAATTCTATTACTTTCAGTCTCGCCTCTCCAGCCTCATTCTTGCAATGAGACGAGCTCCTCAACCAATCATCTGTGCTGTTCATGGAGCTGCAGCAGGTGCAGGTTTCAGTTTTGTACTGGCTTCGGATGTGAGGATTATCACAGAAGATGCTCGATTTTCTGCTGCATATATAAATATCGGTGTGGGTGGGGCGGATATGTCATCGAGCTATTTTTTGCCCAGACTGATTGGGGCAGGACGTGCTTACGAGTTTCTCCTCACAGGCAACTATATGTCATCTGATGAGGCAATGGAATTGGGCCTTGCAAGCAGGGTCGTAAAACGTGATGCAATGATCAATACGGCTATTGATCTGGCCAGGATTATGAATAGCAAAAATCCCTTGGGTCTATCCCTTACCAAGGAGGCCATCAATATGAATATAGATGCAGGAGGATTGGAGCAAGCATTGAAGATGGAGGACCGCAATCAGACTCTTCTTGTCTATAGAAATATGCTACAGCAAAAAGAGGGAGGTAAGGGATAAGCGCCTTTTGCCCATGTTGAAAGGAGGTGTGTTAAGGATGAAATGCAGCCGATGTGGAACGGAGTTGGACGAGGAATACCCATATAAGATACGCTGGGAAAGGGTCTGTGAAGAATGTTATATAGATAACTCTCTGCCCAAGCATCCGTGTGATCCCATAGCACAGATGGTGATGGAAAACTTCATGGAAACATTCCAGAGATCCCCAATGGAGGAGCTTTCAGAAAGGCAGAGGAATATCTATGAGTTTATCAAGGAAAAAGGCAGGGTAACACCAGAGGAGATAGCACAGACATTTGGTTTGAGACCATTGGACCTTACCCAGGACTTTATCATCCTGAGAAGGTTTGGTCTTGCCAAGGGATCGAAGATAGGCGACAAGGTGTATTATGTTCTATGGGAATGAATCCCCTCTGTAGGGGCACGTTGCTACGTGCCCCTACAATGCTTTTAAGCCATTGTCAGGGGAGCTATTCGTTTACTTCTTATGAACTGCTTTGTAGTAAAGTATTCGTTCTTCGTGCAATAGTGGCTCATCTGTAAATAGGGATCTAAAACAAGGCATTACCGTATAACAAGTAAACGAATAGCTCCCCTGACAATTTGGTAGCTCATAGTTGATGATCTCGTAAAAGTCGCCAAGTAGGGGCACGTTGCAACGTGCCCTTACAATGCGATGTGTGTTTATGATGCTATATTTCGGGCAATTATCCAGGCAATGGAGAGATAACGCAGATGAAATACAACCCTGAAATACATCATCGCCGTTCCATTCGGTTGAAAGGGCGTGATTATTCTGCGTCTGGGTATTATTTTGTCACCATTGTCACCCATGATCGGATATGTTCATTGGGCGAAATTGTGGATGGCCGGATATTGTTGAACGATCAGGGAAAAATCGTAGAAAATGAATGGTTGAAAACCCCAAAGATCAGGCCTAATATAGCAATCGATGAATATGTGATCATGCCGAATCATGTTCATGGGATAATCGTAATAAAAGAAGATGAATATGGGAGCGTATTATATAATGAGCATGGGCAACACCGTAGGGGCATGTTGCTACGTGCCCATCCATCGCAACCGAACCGCACAACCCAATACCCCCCAATATGAAGAATTCCATAAACCCACATGTGATTCAATCCCCACAATTGTCAGGTCCTTCAAATCAACCGTGGCAAGACAAATCAATACCATCCGCAACATGCCAGGAGCACCCGTATGGCAACGGAATTATTATGAACACATTATTTGTTGTAAACGAGAATTGAATGGAATAAGGGAATATATTCTGTATAATCCTTTGACATGGGAGAGAGATGTGGAAAATCCTGTATGCCACAAAAAGGGGTAGAGCAATGAACGACTCATTAGCGGAGAATAAAAGACGCCGACAATAGAACGTATGGGCTCCAATCGTATAAAGGGGAGGGTAAAAAGATGGTCGAGAACGAACCTGTCAGGATTATCAGCGACAATCCGGAAAAGGACTCTATTGCATTCGGTTTCCATGCATACGCTTTGACCATAGCCGATCTTATTTCAAACAGAGAGAATAAAACGCCTCTGGTGATTGGGATTTACGGCTCTTGGGGGTCTGGCAAGACAACCCTCATGGAACTGGTGAGAACCTGCCTTACTCACGACAGGTATAAGGATGACAAGCGGTTTCGTGCAACAAAGACCGTATGGTTTCAGGCGTGGAAGTACGGCAATGAAGACGAGATCCTTGCAGCATTGATTGAAGAAATATTCAGGACAATGAAACAGGATGGGTTCTTTGAGGCCTGCAAGGCCAAGATTGAAGAACTTGTGCAGGGACTGAAACCATCAAAGGTGCTCGGTGCGTTTGCAAAACTTGTAGGCGCAGACATAAACGAGCTGTTCACTGATCTGGAATACAAAGAAAAACTTGGTTTTTACGATACATTTCAAGATTTTTTTGATAGCCTCCTCTGGGACTATCTGAAATGGCGGTCAAAAAAGACCTGTTCAGAACAGACGGATGATGCGCACGGAGTGCTCGTTGTCTTCATCGACGACCTTGACAGGTGCCCCAATGACAGGATTGTCAGGGTGCTTGAGACCATTAAACTCTTTATGGACAAAGAGGGCTGTGTCTTTGTGATCGGGGCTGCAAACGAGATCATAGAAAAGGCCCTTGCAAAACAGTACGGAGAAGATACGGGCAGGTTCATGGACAAGATTGTTCAGGTGACCTTCAATCTGCCCCAGATCCAGGAAACAGATTTTAAACCGTTTATAGAAAAGATAAGTCCTGATATCAATGAAAAAGTGTCTTCTCACCTCCCGCTCATTATTCCTGCAATGCAAAACAATCCAAGGCAGATGAAGCGGTTTCTGAACAACCTCAGTCTTCAAGACGCTATCCAAAGGAACAAGAGGATAGATATTGCCTTTGATAATCTATTGTGCTGGAGCATCATAGAGTATGCGTTTCCACCACTGTGGTATGATGTAAAAGACAACCCAAATGTTATTCTTCTCCTCAAAGACCATATCATTAAACTGGAAGAGAGGTCGCCTGACAGGGCTATAAGGGAGCTCTCTGATGAAGACTTAAAAGACGTTCCCCGGTCTCTTTGGGACTATGTAAAAAACAGGGACCTGACTGAAACGATCAAGAGCTTTACAGGGACTGTGGATGATATACGGCAACTCATATGCCTGAGCGGGATCGTTGAGAGCACTGAAGACGCAAAGATGAAACAGACCGACACACCAAAGACCGGTCTTAACGACATGGTTGAGGTCCCTGCAGGGGAATTCCAGTACGGTTATAAGAAAATCGAAAAAGAGATACAATCCCCGTTCTTCATTGATGTGTATCCTGTTACCAACGACCAATACGAAAGGTTTATGAAAGAAGGCGGATATACAAACGATGCATTGTGGTCCCCTGAAGGGCTGCAATGGAGGAAAAAGGACAATATAACACAACCGAAATACTGGGATGATGATAAATGGAACAAAGAGGGGCATCCTGTAGTTGGAGTTTCCTGGTATGAAGCCGAGGCATATGCAAACTGGGCAGGAAAGCGACTCCCCACTGAGGAAGAATGGGAACGTGCTGCCCGTGGAACGGATGGAAGAGAGTATCCATGGGGCGATGTATTTGACAAGGAGAGATGCAATTCAGAAGAATCCGGCATAGGCCGTACAACCCGGGTGACTCGATACCCAAACGGTACAAGTCCCGATGGGTGTTATGATATGGCTGGCAATGTATGGGAGTGGACCTCGAGCTATTATACAGAGGAAGGCGCCGGCCGGGTGTTTCGCGGCGGCGGCTGGTTTATCGTTGCGCAGTTCCTGCCAGTCGGCGGTCCGTGGCTTCTTCTCGCCCGACTACCGCCTCTACGTTGTTGGCTTTCGCCTCTCCAGGTCAGTTTCCCTTGACCCTTGATCCCTTGTACCCTTGGTCTATGGGATTACTTGAGCCCCGCAGCGCAGAGGAGGGAGCCATAATCCGCCGTAGCGCAGCAGGCGGATTATACGCGACCGGATCAAAGCGGAGGGGCGGTGGATGAATCGACACAAATGATCGTACATGCGAGAGTGCAAGGCAATATTTTGGTATGGAACAACACATGGGCAACACCGTAGGGGCACGTTGCTACGTGCCCATCCATGGCAATCGAACCGCACAACCCAATACCCCCCAACATGAAGAATTCCATAAACCCACATGTGATTCAATACCGATAATTAATAAAAATCATGGTAAATATGAGGGTGTGAAAGAATATGAGGGCATGGAGAGATATGGAAGAGGCCCGCATAAGGGCACGTATCAACGTGCCCCTACAGTGCGATGCGTGTTTATGATATTATGTTTCCGGAAATTATCCTTGACAATATGCAAATTGGAAGCTACACTTCCATTATGAAAGATTATATCCCGCGTGCAATAACAGAGAAGATTCGGCATAAGCTTAGAACCATGCCGGCTGTAGCTATACTCGGCCCAAGGCAGTGCGGCAAGACTACATTGGCCTGCACAATCATAGCAGATCTCGAGCAATCCGTTTACCTCGATTTGGAACGCCGTGCTGATTTGAATAAACTGAGGGACCCCGAGGCATTCTTCAATCTCAATGACGAACAGCTCATTTGCCTCGACGAAATCCAACGTGTGCCTGAGATATTCCCGCAGATGCGATCCAAAATCGACCGCAATGGGGATAACGGACAGTTTTTAATCCTGGGTTCAGCATCCCCGGATCTTATAAAACAGACTTCCGAAACCCTTGCCGGCCGGATTGCGTTTATCGAGCTAACCCCGTTTTCGCTGAAAGAGCTTGATCAGTCCCCTGCCTCACAAATATGGCAAAGGCTCTGGCTACGGGGAGGATTCCCGCGGAGCTATCTGGCAAAAGACGAAACAGACAGTTGCGAGTGGAGGGAAGATTTTATACGTACTTTTCTCGAACGTGATATCCCCCAACTGGGAATCAATATC
This sequence comes from Thermodesulfobacteriota bacterium, assembly GCA_034189035.1. GTDB lineage: Bacteria > Desulfobacterota > UBA8473 > UBA8473 > UBA8473 > JAUXFK01. The sequence continues at coordinate 67,932 of JAXHVA010000001.1, read as the reverse complement.
CCGGCACGCAGACTCGAACGTTTCTGGCAGATGTGCGCCCATCTCCATGCACAGCTTTTAAATCGCTCCGGTCTTGGCGAATCGCTGGGCGTCAGCCACCATACAATAAATTCTTACATGGCTCTGTTGGAGCAGACCTATATATTGCGAGTACTTCAGCCATATCATGCTAATGTAAAGAAACGCCTTGTCAAATCACCCAAGATCTATATGCGCGACACAGGACTGCTCCATGCCCTCCTGGGAATTTTAAGCCATAACGATCTTCTGGGCCATCCGGTCTACGGCGCATCATGGGAGGGTTTTGTGATTGAGAATATTGTAGCTGCATATCCTGATTGGGTGTCGTACTTTTATCGCAGTGCATCCGGAGCAGAGATCGACCTGGTTCTCGTAAAGGGGCAGCGTAGGGTTGCCGTTGAAATCAAGGTTTCCACTTCCTTTGAGGTCAAGCGAGGTTTCTGGAATGCATTAAATGACCTGAACATTGACGAGGCCTGGATCGTGGCGCCTGTAGATGCGCCATACCCATATAAAGACGGTGTCCAGGTCATTCCGCCGCATATATTTGAGAGAATGGTCCAATAACAACGTATATTGATAAGGAAAGACATGCCCCCCACAAACCATGAGCTGAAACTCGCCAATGATTTTGTTCAGTACACAGGCTGCAATATCTTTCTCACAGGCAAGGCAGGCACAGGAAAGACGACCTTTCTCCATAATCTGCATAGGAACACAGCAAAGCGGATGATTATCACCGCCCCGACCGGTGTTGCTGCGATCAATGCGAGCGGGGTAACTCTCCATTCTTTTTTCCAGATTCCATTTGGCCCGTTTGTGCCGGGCAGCGAGACATACGAGCGCAATACGCAGCGCTGGTTCAGGTTCAGCAAAGAAAAGAGACGGATTATACAGAGCCTCGATCTGTTGGTGATTGACGAGATAAGTATGGTACGTGCGGATTTGCTCGACGCAGTGGATGCCATGCTGCGCCGCCATCGTCGTAATAACCTGCCATTCGGCGGGGTGCAGCTCCTTTTGATCGGCGATCTGCATCAGCTCTCTCCTGTGGCAAAGAAGGATGAATGGGGCCTTTTGCAGGAGCACTATGAGTCTGTCTATTTTTTCAGCAGCAAAGCGATTGGTCTCACAGAACTGCTTACTATTGAGCTGAAGCATATCTATCGACAGTCAGACGAGGATTTTATCAGGCTCCTCAATAGAGTGCGTAATAACAGGCTTGATGATTCATGCATGGATCTTCTTAATCAGCGCTACATTGAGGGTTTTACTCCTGATGAAGATCAGGGCTATATTACACTGAGCACCCACAACCGCAGCGCTGAATCGATCAATCAGAAGAGACTGAGGAACCTGCCCAAAAGAGAATACCCTTTCCAGGCTGAGATTTCCGGAGATTTTCCTGAACAGAACTACCCGACTCTGGCCACCCTTGTGCTGAAGGAAGGGGCACAGGTGATGTTTGTGCGCAATGACCCCTGTGCTGAAAAGCTCTATTACAATGGCAAGATCGGAAAAATAACCGAGATTTCGGACAATACGATCAGCGTCATCTGCCCGGGCGATCGCGAGGAAATCACGGTTGAGCAGGTCACCTGGGAAAATATCAGATATACAATGAACAAGGAAAACACGGAGATTGAAGAGGAAATAATCGGCACATTCAGGCAATACCCCATGAAACTCGCATGGGCAATCACCATCCACAAGAGTCAGGGCCTGACTTTTGAAAAGGCCGTTATTGATTCCCAGGCAGCGTTTGCACATGGTCAGATTTACGTGGCCTTAAGCCGTTGTAAAACATTGGAGGGCATGATCCTGAGTTCTCCCATCCCATCGAGAGGAGTGGAAACAGACCAGGCAATATTGCGCTTTGAGCAAGACGCCCATCAAAACCCGCCAACTGAAAGCCGGCTTAAGGAAGCAAAGATTACGTACCAGCAAGGCCTGTTGCTCGATTGTTTCGATCTTTCACTCCTGCGCAGCCATCTCAATTATCTTGTCCGCCTTTTGCTCGGTAATGCTGCTGTTGTTCAGGTTTCAGGCGTTTCTGATATCCTGGAACTGAAGAGAAGGGCTGAGAAAGAGGTCTTTGTTGTGAGTGAGAATTTTGGGCGGCAATTACGCACGATTTTCAAGGATCACGGCCTGCCCGAGTCGGATGGGGTTATTCTGGAACGGATCAACAAGGCCTCAGTATGGTTTCAGGAAAGGTTTGCCCAAGTTTTTGGGGAGTTCGTACAGAGATTGCGTGTTGAAACAGACAATACAGAACTCCGTAAAAAAATAAACAATACCATGACAAACCTGAAGAAAGAGATTGCAGTAAAGGTGGCAGGCATTAAGTGCTGTGAAAGAGGATTTACACCCTCACGTTTCCTGCGTGCTCTTTCATCTGCTGAGATTGGTTTTACCCCGGGAAAAGAAAGAAAGGACCTGCCTTCGGCCTATACAGAATCCGACGTTGCCCATCCGGAGCTCTTCCAGGCACTGAAGGACTGGCGTGCTATCAAGGCCAGGGAAGAAGGGGTTTCCCATTTTCAGGTCTTGCATCAACGGGTATTGATACAGATTGTGGTATGCTTGCCGGACAATACTGCTGAACTGAAGAGAATAAAAGGAGTCGGCAAGAAGACCATAGAGAAATACGGTGACCAACTCGTGAATATGGTTTTGAACTATAGAAAAAAACACGGGATAGAAAGGGTCGTATTGCCGGAGCCTAAAAACCCTCCAAAAGAAGGCACCCCTGCAAAAGATTCGACGCGACCTTCGGATACGAAACAGTCGAGTCTCGATATGTTCAATAATGGGTTGACTATTGACCAGATTGCAAAAGAAAGAGGCCTGGTTCAATCGACCATTGAAGGGCATCTGAGTTTTTTTGTGGAGAAGGGCAGCTTGGATGTCAACAGACTGCTTTCACCCGAAAAACAGAAAACCATAGAAAAGGAGTTTGCCGCAGGGCAGAATCATTCCCTCAAAGACATAAAAGACGCCCTAGGAGATGACTTTTCCTATGGGGAGATACGGATACTATTGGCCCACCGGAAATACCTGGAGTCTGAATAGGCGTATATACAGAGAAGCGCTCCTGATTTCCCTGAGGGTATTATTGAGGCTGCTCAAAGTATAATCAGTAGTATTGGTTACAATATACTATTTTAGGTTATTTTTTGTTATATTTTCTCTTGACAAACGCTAAATTGGTCGGGTAGACTGGGTGTATTTTAAGGGGTTTTTACAGCTATGAACAAAGAGATGCTCAATACGAAAGAGGTAGCCAATTATTTGAACATAAATGAGAAACAGGTCTATAGGCTTATCAAGGAGAAGAAGATCCCAGCAACGAGGATTACAGGCAAATGGACCTTTCCCAGAAGGCTGATAGATGAATGGATAATACAGAGCGCCAGAGACAATATAGGACATAATAAAGAAAGGATAGAATTAAAGGATCATATTGTGATAATGGGGAGTAATGACTTTACTACAGAACTTCTTTCCCATGAACTCAACAAGAGGTTTCCAGAATTCAGTCTCTCTTTCTCCAATGTAGGAAGTGTCGGAGGTCTCATTGCCTTGAGCAGAGGAAGTAGTCATATAGCCAGTTGTCATCTCCTTGATCCGGATACAGGCAGATATAATCTTCCTTATTTAGAACAATATTTACCTGATCTGGAATCCACTGTGGTTAATCTTGTATACCGTGATCTATGTCTGATAGTACGACCCGGCAATCCCTCAAATATTAAAGGGATTGAGGATCTGGCCAGATCCTCAATCAGGATTGTCAACCGCCAGCACGGATCAGGCACCAGGATATTCCTCGATTTTGAACTGAAGAGGCTGGGTATTAACCCCAAAAGGATACAAGGATATGAAGAGGAGGTAAATACTCATATAGAGGTGGCTATGATGGTGCTCAGTGGTGTCGCCGATGTCGGCCTGGGGATATTATCAGCAGCAAGGATGCTGGACCTGGAGTTTATCCACATTACCAGGGAGAGATACGATCTTGTTATTCCTAAAGAAAATATATCTGTTAAACCCATTACAGCCTTGCTGGAGGTGATCGGTTCTCAGGAATTCAAAGAGAAAGTAGAACAGATGGGGGGGTATAATACAAAAGATTCTGGACGGATAATGTCACAGTAATTGAGATACGCAAAGACTGTGTTGGCTTTCCTGCCTAAAAGTGAGGCCTCTGCAGGGCCGGCCAAAGTCCTTTAGCAGAAAACCTCCTACGGAACACCTGAAGGAGAACTTCCGTCTCCCTTCACGCCCATTTGAATTTTAGCCGTTTTTTCCCCTAAGTCAAGAGAGAAAATAGGCACTGGAATAGATTTTATAAAGCATTGGATGCTGTTCTTTCTTTATTCTTATTAAGATATGAGCCCTATAAAGGGTGGACTCGATTGCTGTTAAAGCCTTGCCAGTGCTTTTTGTTTCATACGGCCAAAACAGTACAACTCAGTAATATTGATATTAACACTACGATGAGTACCAGCCCATGCCAGGAGTAAGGTATTGATAGATTTGACAGTAATGTACTGAGATACTCATGGATAATTGCTCGAAATGCAGTAAGGTTTGAGCAAAGAAAGTACAGGAGAGATTGATATGAAAAAGGTACGTCTCGCTCAAGGTGTATTTTGGATTGTTGTGGGAATTGCCCTGATCTTGTCAATAAGTCAGGCCAATGCTGAACCAACTGGCAAGGTGATTGTCTTTCATGCTGGTAGCCTAACAGTTCCTTTTGCCAAGATGGAAAAGATCTTCGAGGCAAGATATCCCAAAGTGGATGTACTCCGTAAAGGAGGCGGGAGCACGAAGATGGCACGTATGATTTCTGAATTACATAAACCAGCGGATATAATGGCCTCAGCTGATTTTGCAGTGATAGATAAAATCCTTATCCCCGATAACGCCGATTACAATATCCGTTTTGCGTCAAATCAACTGGTTCTTTGCTATACGGAAAAGAGCCTCTTTGCAAAAGAAGTCAATGCCGATAATTGGTATAGAATTCTGGGGCGAAAGGGCCTTGTCTGGGGGCATTCCGATCCGAATCTCGATCCCTGCGGTTACCGGAGTCTTATGGTGATCCAACTTGCGGAAAAGTACTATGATGTCCCTGGTCTGTATGATCAGTTAATCTCAAACCGGCCAAAAAGAAATGTGCGGCCAAAATCAGTGGAGTTGCTCTCCTTGCTAAAGACCGGGAACATGGACTATGCATGGGAATACCTTTCCGTTGCAGTACAGCATCACCTGAAGTACATAGAGCTTCCCGATGAGATCAATCTGGGCAATTATAAAATGGACGGATTTTATAAGAAGGCTCAGGTGAAAGTGACGGGGAAAAAGCCGGGGGTATGGATTTATAGAACGGGAAGATCCTGTACGTATGGCATTACGATCCTGAAGGGCAGTCGAAACCCGGAAGCTGCAGAGGCTTTTTTAGGTTACTTGTTGAATCCCAATGGAGGGCTGAATATCCTGAAGGAGATGGGACAACCGCCGCTTATTCCCTGCCAAGTTCCTACGGAAAAGATGAAATCTCAGCTAGCAGTATCCTTACAAAAATGGGTGGTAGTAAGGGATTGATTCGGTTTTTATTGAGGCGGAAATAGATGTTCATTGTAAGGATAAAAGCTAGGAATAAGACAGATCCCTGGTTTTCCATAACTGTATTTTGCAGCATTACAGTTGTTGTGTTCATACTTTTTCCGTTATTCGAAATGCTGACACAACCTTCTTTCCGGGACCTCAGAGAAGCGGTCCAGGATCTGGATGTCATTCGTTCGATCCTGCTCAGCATATACACATCCGGTTTAGCAGCGGTAATTTTATTTATAGTCGGCACTCCTTTTGCCGATATCCTGGCCAGAAAGGAGTTTTCAGAGAAGAGATTTGTTGAGAGTATAGTAGATATCCCCATCATGATTCCTCATCCTGTTGTGGGGATTGCTATTTTGGGAGTGGTAGGGAAAAATCACTGGATCGGACTTGTGATGCACTATGTAGGTATACAGATTATGGTGACAAACACTGGGATTGTCGTTGCGTTAACTTTTTGTAGGTCTCCCGTTTTATGTGAACACAGCAAAGGCCTGTTTTGAGGCCGTTCCCGCGAGGCTGTAGAATGTGTCAAGCAGCCTTGGGGCATCACTTGCTAGGATATTTTTGAGGGTGACCTTTTCCCTTGCATGCCGATCTATACTAGTAGGCATTATAATGTGTTGCGCAAGGACGATCAGTGAATTCGGCACAATCGTTATTGTGGCGTATCATACCATGACCGTACCGGTAATCATCTATGAGCGCTTTACAGCTTATGGCCTTGAATATTCTCAGCCAGTGGCTGCCTGGCTGATATCCGTCTCTTTTATTTTATTTATACTGTTGAGGATATTCTCAACACAGGGAAAGAATCAAGGGTACAATGATTGAGATCGAAGATCTTTATATTAAATTGCTCGGTTTCGCATTGAAAGACATAAATCTTTCAATTCCTGACGGAGAGTTTTTTATGCTCCTGGGACTGACCGGTGCAGGAAAGACCCTTGTCTTGGAAGCGATCGCCGTTGTTCGTCCTGTTACAGGCGGTTCCATCAGGATGAATAGCAAGGATATTAGAGCTCTTCCTCCTGAGCGAAGGGGGATAGGGGTTATGTACCAGGACTATTCTATTTTCCACATCTCATTGTTTTTGGAAACATTATCTATGGGGTACGTTACTTCAAGAGCAGTGAAAGTTCCTCAAAAAAATACGTAAACCAACTTATGGAGAGGCTGGGGCTTCATCCTCTTGCTCGACGTTCCATAAACAACCTCAGTGGCGGGGAGAAACAACGAGTGGCGCTTGCTCGGGCTCTGGCAGTGAATCCTTTTGTGTTAGTTCTGGGTGAGCCGCTTTCGGCCCAAGATCCAAATTTTCGCGAGGATGCCCGGGATGCCCTCAAAGGACTCGACAAAGAGATGGGAATTACATTATTGATGGTCACTCATGATTTTTCCGAAGTAATTTCTCTGGGGCAGCGAACAGCTGTCCTTAATAATGGAAGCATAGAACAGACTGGTCCGGTGCCTGAAGTCTTTCAACGACCAAGCACGCCTTTTGTTGCTGAATTTGTGGTATGAAAAATGTCTTTCCTTCTCACTTTGAAGACACCATGCCAGTGGTGGATGAGATTGAACTGAAACTGGAAATACCGCCCGGCAAAGACAAACATTATGTAGCTATACGGGCGGAAGATATCATAGTCGGACAAGAAGGATTTTTTCAAGACAGCCCCAATGTATTTCAGAGAAGGGTATTGAACATAATGGATATGGGTATATACCATCAGGTTTCCGTTGGGATTGGGGAGATCCTTACAAAGGCGATTCTCACCAAGAGGAATCTCTTTGAAATGAATATCATGGAGAAAAGAGATATCGATGGAGAGATTCGACCGTCCGCAGTACATGTCTTTTAGAATCGGGTGACATAGATGACAAATCAGACTATAGAGAGACAGACATCCCCCTGGTGCCAAGATCATGAGGGGAATTTTTATTCCTATGATGAACTTCTGGAGCGTATTCGTTCTTTTCACGGACATGTAGCCCCTGGGGTCGTCATCGGAGCGGCTATGGTACACAAGGCTTTAAAAATGATACCTGAGGGTATTTTATTCGATGTCATCTGTGAAACCTTCAACTGTCTCCCTGATTCAGTACAGCTCTTAACCCCCTGCACAGTAGGAAATGGCTGGCTTAAGATCTATGATTTCGGTCGCTTTGCACTCACCCTTTACGATAAGTATGAAGGAAAGGGTATTCGTGTATTTATGGACTCTGAGAAGGTAAAAGACTGGCCTGAAATTAAAAACTGGTATTTAAAACTGATACCAAAACGAGAGCAAGACTCTTCACTTCTTATGGAAAACATACGACGAGCATGGGGCAATATCTTGAGCTGTCAGGAGGTGGAAATTGCGCCCTCTTTCAGAGAAAAAAGGGGGATAGGTGAGGTCATCCTCTGCCCTTTATGCAAGGAGGCCTATCCTTTCAGGGATGGTGATATATGCAGGCCCTGTCAGGGGGAATCTCCCTATATATTGAAAGGCCATTTATGTGAAGATGAATCTTCTCCCCCACTTAAAAAGATACCCGTAGAAAAAGCTGTTGGTCATCGAGCCCTTCACGATATGACGATGATTATCCCAAAGAAAAAAAAAGGTCCACTCTATAAAAACGGCCAGCGGATTACAGTGGGAGATTTATGCCGATTGCAGCAGATGGGGCGACAAAGCCTCTATGTGATTGAAGAAAATAGAGTGGATTCGAAATGGGTACATGAAGATGAAGCGGCTATGGCCTTTGGCCGGTACATGGCGGGAGATGGAGTACGGTTCACCGAATCTCCCTCGGAAGGAAAGGTGAATTTCACAGCGGAACGAAATGGTCTCTTTGTGACGGATGAAAAGAAGGTGGAGATTTTTAATTTACTGCCGGGGGTTATGTGTGCATGCCGCCATGGGTATACAGTTGTCACTAGAGGAGACAGCCTGGCTGGGACTCGTGCTATTCCACTTTATCTGAGAAGATCGGAATTCAATAATGCTATCTCCTTATTGAGAGAAACTCCATTGTTTCGTGTGGCAGAGATTCACAGGACAAATGTAGGAGTTCTGGTAACCGGAACCGAAGTATTTCAGGGATGGATTGAAGACGCTTTTATCCCCATTGTCCGGTCAAAAGTAGAAAAATTCGGATGTCATGTGTTGCAAAGCCTGATCGTTCCAGATGAGAGAAAGGCAATCTGTAAAGGCGTAAAGAACCTTTTGGGGATGGGAATAGAGCTCTTGATCACCACGGCCGGTTTATCCGTAGATCCTGATGATGTCACAAGGCAAGGCCTCATAGATGCAGGACTCGAAAAGACACTTTACGGCGCTCCTATTTTGCCGGGCGCAATGACCTTACTCGGACGAATCGGCAGTACCCATGTGATAGGAGTACCGGCGTGTGCACTCTATTTTAAGAACACGAGCCTTGACCTTTTATTACCGCGACTTTTGGCAGGCCTAGACATTACGCGTATTGATTTGGCTCGAATGGGACATGGCGCTTTTTGTCTGGAGTGTAAGAAATGCACCTTTCCAATGTGTTCTTTTGGGAAATAGGGAAATACCCTTCATGATATATTACTGAAATGCGCAACTTATCAAATAGTCCGGGGACATGCCGTAGCTCACAGGGGGAGCTTTCATTCACTCCTATATGAATTTTGGGTGCATTCATAGTACTCGGCTAAAATTCAAAAAACTCGGGCTGTCGCACCCAAACATTTTGATTTTTTTAACACCGAGTATCCTGAATGCGTTTCTCCCAAAATTCGCAATGTCGTTTACAAAAACTCCCTCTGTAAGCTAGGGCATAAGTCCTTTTTCTGAAGTTATAAAAGAGGTTACCGAAATGCCTGGTCAGAGAAATGTGAGATAATTTACAGTGCTTAAACAGTACATGTATCAAAATTTGGCTACCGTTGGAGCGTAATCACAGCTTTCTATGTCATTGAACTGAATGAATAGCGCGACTTCTTAAAGAGTTTGAATTATATATATACGATTAAGGAGGAAAAGAAAATGACGGAACATCGGATAGTGATCAACGGACAGGAGGTGAAATTCAAGCCGGGTCAGACAATCTTGGATGTGGCTAAAGCCAATAATATTTCGATACCGACTCTGTGTCATTTAAAGGGGACAAAGTCTATTGGAGCCTGCAGGATTTGCATTGTGGAAGTGAAAGGTGCCCGTGAACTTACTCCCTCTTGTGTAACGCCTGCCAAAGACGGTATGGTGGTAAATACTGAATCCGAAAAAGTTGTAAAGACTCGAAAGGTCATATTGGAACTGCTTTTGATATCAGGCAACCACAATTGTGTAGCTTCCAATTTGAGTAGTGATGAGTTGGTGAACCCTCAAGAACAAATTCCTGATGAGGATGGAGAACAAGAGATTTGTCCTGCCTGGGGTGATTGCAGGCTTCAGGATTTGGCTTTTGAATATCGGGTCAATACAGAGCGTTACTCTCGCTCCGATTATTCGCTATATCCCATGGAACTCAGCAATCCGCTGATTGTGCGAGATTTTTCACGCTGTATCAAATGTTGGCGGTGTGTTCAAGCGTGCAATGAAGTGCAAGTTAACCATGCCATCAATTACGGATATCGCGCTTACGAAACGAAGGTGGTTACAGCTGGAGACAAACCACTGGTTGATTCCAATTGCGTTTTCTGCGGTGAATGCGTTCAAGTCTGTCCGGTCGGTGCACTGGTGGAAAAGAAGTCCCGTTATGTGTGGCGTCCATGGAAGTCAGAGAAAATACGTTCCACCTGTCCTTATTGCGGTGTAGGTTGCCAACAATGGCTACATGTTCAAAACGGAGAGATCGTTAAAGTTACAGGCGTTGAAGACGCAGAACCCAACAAAGGACGGTTATGTGTCAAAGGCCGTTTCGGATACAATTTTATCTATTCAAAAGATAGGTTAAAGACCCCGCTCATTAAAGAAAACGGTAATTTCCGTGAGGCTTCTTGGGATGAGGCCCTGGATCTTGTTGTAGATAGATTTACCTCAATTATCAAAGAATATGGGTCTGATGCCATAGCAGGCGTTAGCTGCGCTCGAAGTATAAATGAAGACTCTTATCAAATGCAAAAATTATTTCGCTCAGTTATCGGCACCAACAATATAGATCATTGTGCACGCACGTGACACGCCCCCACAGTCGCCGGACTGGCGGCATCATTCGGTTCTGGGGCAATGACCAATTCCTTTGCTGAATTTCCTAGAGTAAAGATGTTCTTTGCCATCGGTACGAACATGACTGAGGCCCATCCCGTGGCAGCCACCTTTGTTAAAAATGCTGTGAAAGAAGGTGCGGAATTGATCGTAGTTGATCCAAGATATTCCGGCCTAGCTGAGTTTTCCACTCTCCATATACCTATCAAGGTAGGAACCGATATCGCTCTTTTGAATGGTATCATGAATGTCATAATAAACGAAGACCTCTACGATAAGAGATTTGTAGAGTCATGTTGCCAAGGCTTTGAGGCCCTAAAAGAAAAGGTGATGGAATATCCTCCGAAGTTGGCATCTGAAATATGCAAAATAGATGAAGAGATAATTATTGATGTGGCACGCCGTATGGCAGCGGTTAAGCCTGTTATGTTGATGTATACACTGGGGATCACGGAACATACATGTGGTGTTAACAATGTTATATCCACAGCCAACCTCCAAATGCTACTCGGTAATTTGGGTGTTGAGACGGGGGGTGTCAATCCTTTGAGAGGCCAGAATAATGTGCAGGGCGCTTGTGATATGGGAGCGCTGCCAAATGTCTTTCCTGGTTATCAAAGGGTCATTGACCCCGAAGTAAGGTCAAAATTTGAAAAAGCCTGGGGTGTACAAAATCTACCTGACAAAAACGGGTTAATGATTCCCCAGCTGATGGAAAGTCTGGCAGACGGTACGGTGAAAGCGTTTTATGTATTTGGTGAGAACCTGGCCAATACAGAACCCGATATGAAGAAGGTTGAGCATGAGCTTAAATCAACAGAATTTTTAGTTTGTCAGGATATATTTCCGAACGAGACCACCCGTTTTGCCCATGTTATCTTTCCCGCAGCTGCATGGAGTGAAAATGACGGAACCTTTACCAACAGTGAGCGAAGGGTCAACCGGGTGCGGACTGCCAGTAAACCGCCTGGAGATGCGAGGCCAAACTGGTGGATATTTAAGGAAATTGCCAGACGGATGGGTCATAATTGGTCGTCAAACAGTGCACAGGAAATCTGGGATAATGAGATATCAAAGATTGCACCGCAACTTGAGGGCATAAAATATGCACGTATCGAGGGGGACGGGCTTCAATGGCCATGTCCTGACGAAGATCACTGTGGTACCCCTATACTTCACAAGGAAGGGAATTTTGCCTGTGGTCTTGGACTCTTCCAGCCCGTTGATTGGACGCCACCAGCTGAAGTGCCTGATGAAGAGTATCCATTCACATTGAGTACAGGCCGTCGTCTTTACCACTATCATACCCGTACTCAGACTGGCCGTTGTGAAGGCTTTAATGAAATGCTTGGTGAAGAGACAGCAGATATATCACCTCAAGATGCAGATGCATTGAGTATCTCTCACGGAGAGATGGTACAGGTGAGGTCGAGACGTGGTGAGGTGACATTAAGGGCAAATGTAACTGAGCAGGTGCCTCCAGGTATGATCTGGATGGCCTTTCATTTTCGAGAGGCATGCGCCAACTGGTTGACAAACCCCGTCTTTGACCCAGTGAGTCTCACAGCAGAATATAAGGCCTGCGCTGCACGTATTGAGAAGTTGTCTCATTTGTAAATTGAAGGGTTTACTCTTGATGGAATTGAACAGTAGACTTTATGAAATTTTTTCTGATAAGTCAAAAGAGGTCATGATTGATATATTGAGCATTGGCCTTGGGTATACAGCGGTTACAACTTCAAGGGGGGGGGATAGGACTCTCGTATACCCCCTTTGAGGGTAAAGATTCCTGCTCGCTTATTAAGAACTACAATGATTACGAGGGGAAGCCGGCTATTGACCTGCTTGAAAAGATTAAGTGTGAAGATAGTATTCAAAGAAGCATGGCCGTTGCACTCATAAATGCTTTGAATTACAACGATGCGATTCTACTGCCTGAAGATAAAAGCAATGTAATGTTTGAAAGATTTGGCATAGGTGAAGGGACGAGGGTTGCCATGGTTGGATATTTTAGCCCTCTCATGAAGATTTTTACCAAGAGAAAAGCCATACTGGAGATAATCGATTTTTCGCGTGGTATTGGGCAGAAGGAAGTTTTTTTTGAAAGGCTTAGGGAGTGGGCGGATGTTTTGATTATGACCTCAACCACTATTTTGAACAATACAACCGAGGAGATACTTATAAATGTTGGCAAGGATGTGAAGACTGTCATGCTCGGACCAAGTACTCCTATGGTTGGCGAGGCATTCGAAGGTCTTCGAGTACATTTGCTTGCAGGTATGGTACCGCTGGAGAAAGATGAAGCGTTGAAGGCTATTCGACATGGAACGGGAACTCCGATCATTCAGAAGTTCTGCAAAAAGGTATATTTGGACTTACCCACTGTAATTTGTCCAGCCTCATCTAATAATGTGTGTTAGGGTAAAGTTGACGAGCAGTATTCACCCTCTTTCAACTGGCCCAATTATAAGATACAAAAAAAAGAGAGTGCATTCCCATAATTCCAATAATAAAGGAGGATAATGAAATGGAACAGTATCAGCTTTATATTGACGGTGAATGGACAGATTCAAGCTCAGGGGAAACATTTATTGTATTGAATCCCTATACAGAGGAAGCCATTGCTGAGGTATCTAAAGGATGTAGAGAAGATACTCAAAAAGCGATAGATGCTGCCCACAAAGCATTTGAAAGCGGCATATGGAGCGATTTACCTTCTCAAAGAAGGTATGAAATTCTGCTGGACATCGCAGAACGATTAGAGTCCAAACAGAGCGAGCTTGTTGAGCTAGAGACAAGAGATGCAGGAATGACGACCCGCATGAGTTCGATAGCGGATATACCTAGTGGAATTGGATGCTTGAGATACTACGCTGAGCTCGCTAGGACTGTTCCCTTTTACGAAGGTCTGCCCCCAATGGATTTTCCTACGAGTTATAACTTTGTTCTCCGTGAGCCAATTGGGGTATGTGGGCAGATAACACCCTGGAATGTCCCTTTCTTAATGGCTATTTCAAAACTAGCTCCAGCATTGGCCGCAGGAAATACGGTGGTATTAAAACCAGCAAGTAATACTCCTCTCACTGCCCTTGAACTGGCCAGAATTATCGATGAGAGCGATATGCCTAAGGGAGTGGTAAATGTGGTTACTGGTTCAGGATCAGTGGTGGGAGAGGAGATAGCCAGTAACTCAAAGGTGGATAAGGCCTCTTTTACGGGTTCTACTGAAGTTGGCAGACGAATAATGGAGTTGTCTTCTAATACCATAAAGAAGGTAACCCTAGAGCTTGGGGGTAAATCACCTGTTATTGTGTTAGAGGATGCCAATCATGATTTAGCTATCGATGGGGTACTCTATGGAGTTTATTTGCATTCCGGGCAGGTTTGTGTAGCGGGGACCAGGTTATTTCTCCCAGATTCGATTCACGACGAGTTCGTCGAGAAGTTGGTGGCAAAGGCCTCTCGCATGAAGCTAGGAGACCCTATGGATTGGGGTACTGATATGGGGCCACTTGTGTCCGCGGAGCAAAGAGACAGAGTAGAAGGATATATCGAATCCGGTTTAACACAGGGGGCCAAACTAGCCTGTGGTGGGGCAAGACCGAAAGACCTACAAAAGGGATATTTTATCGAACCTACTATCTTTGTTAATGTAAAAAATGAGATGAGGATTGCCCAGGAGGAGATCTTTGGCCCAGTGCTCTCAGTGATTAAGTATTCTTCAGTGGATGAGGCTATCGAAATGGCCAATGATACCATCTATGGTTTGGCAGGGGCTGTTTGGTCTGAGGATATAGACAACGCAATGAATGTTGCCAGAAAGATAAGGTCAGGAACAGTCTGGATCAATGAACATCATATGATAGATATTCGCCATCCCTTTGGTGGTTATAAGCAAAGTGGTATTGGAAGGGAGATGGGAGTATACGGCTTTCATGAATACACGGAGGTCAAGCACGTGTATGTGGATCTGGTGAAGAAAAGGGAATCGAGGTTGTGGTATGGTATGGTGTGTTCAGAATAAGAGGGACATAGAGGTTATATTGCTTTAAGAGTCTTTACTTGAATGGCTGTTGCCCAATGGAAAAAAACTTTTGGGTAAAGCGAAAAGAGATTTTTCTTTTGGGCAACACCCTCTTGAGTGGTAATGATGCTGCCGAATCTACAAGGGAACATATGCATAACAGAGTACGTGCTTGTTGTATGTATTACGGATTGAGAGGAACTTATGAGTAACGATTTGGAAAAAAACAAAAGGCGTGGCCTTTGCGGCATCTGTTCTGCCGGATGCTGGGTCATTGTTACTTATGATAATGAAGGGAAGATTAGCAAAGTGGAACCGGATGAAACATCCTCGCTGGGAACAATATGCAAGGTCGGGGAATTTTCAAAGGAAATCGTCTATTCAAAAGATAGGCTTATGCATCCTTTACGAAGGAAAGGCGTTAAAGGAACCTATGATTTTGAACAGATCTCCTGGGATGAAGCATATAAGATCATAGTAGAGAGACTCCATGCGGTTAAGAAAGATTTCGGGCCAGAAGCAACGGCCATATATACAGGAAGTGGAAGTTTTGAACTCTCTTTGTGTGATTTGTATCAACCCAAGGGAGTGGCTGTCTCCTCTGCATCAAGCGTTCTGTTCCCTTTTGGGTCTCCTAACACTATGGGAGTCGGGGCTCTTTGCTATGTATCTTTCGCTATGATAGCTCCCCACGTAACTATGGGCGGGATGTTTATTAACACATTCTCTGACATAGAAAATGCTGAGCTCATCGTGATTTGGGGGAAAAATCCGGCAGCCCAATGCCCTCCGGACGATTTCACAAAGATTGAGAAAGCGCACAGACGGGGTGCGAGGATTGTGGTGATAGACCCTCGAAGAACTGTGATGGCAAAATATTCAAATGCTGAGTGGATCCCAATCCGACCCGGTACAGACGGTGCCCTTGCTCTTGGGATGTGCAATGTTATTATTTCAGAGGAACTATATAATGAAGACTTTGTAAATAATTGGACCGTTGGTTTTGAGGATTTTGCTTCCTATGTGCAGCATTTTCGACCTGAGGTGGTAGAGGGGATCACTGGTGTCCCTGCTGAAACAGTCAGGTCTCTTGCCAGAAGGATTGCAAATACCAATGGAGTAGCGCCAGTCATGTATAGCGGGCTTGAGTACAGTGATGGTGCGGTCCAGGCAATTCGTGCTTCAATTGTGCTCTGGGCGCTTGCCGGGAAGCTTGATGTCCCGGGTGGAAGTTGTTTTAGTATGTCCCGAAATAGATTCCCTCTCAATCGCGAGGGGCTTATACCTAATCCTGATGTACGAAAGGCTGCCGGATATAATAACTTTCCTATATATACCAGGTATCGCGGGGAGTTTCATGCAAATATCCTCCCTGAAGCAGTTTTGAAGGGGAAACCATACAAGATACGATTGCTTATCAGCCTTGGAGCATCTATCATTACATCCTGGCCCCAATCGAACATCTGGCGAAAGACACTGGAAGCACTTAATTTTTTTGTCTGTATAGATCGTCAGCTCACAGCAGATGCAGCGTATGCCGATATTGTCCTTCCGTCAACAACTTACTATGAGATCGAATCCTATATGGTCTATGGCCCCATCTTTCGGATTCGTGAGAGAATAATAGAACCGGTTGGCGAAGCCAGGAATGACTTTTTCATCCTGTCGGAGCTCGCCCGTCGTCTTGGATATGGACATCTTTATCCGCAAAATGAGAAGGAGCTTCTTTCCAGAGTCTTAAAGGGTTCAGGGTTTACCTTGGACGATGTTCGAGCTGCCGGAGGCACAGTTCAGATACCTACTGAGATGATGCAGTATAAAAAGTGGGAAAAGGGATTGCTTAGAGAAGACGGCAAACCAGGGTTTGAAACACCATCAGGCAAGTTCGAGATTGCCTCCTCAATCCTCGAAGAAAACGGTTATGATGCCTTGCCAATCTACACTGAACCTGGGGAAAGCCCTCTTTCTCAACCGGAGCTTGCCAGGCAATTTCCCCTTGTTTTTAATTCCGGGGCCTGTTCAAATGTTGATATCCATGCATTACACCACAGTATCCCCGAATTGTCGAAGGAACGGCCAGTCCCTACTGTAATGATCAATGCCCTGGACGCTGAAGAACGGGGAATCAGAAACGGAGACCATGTGACATTAAAGACAAAGAGGGGATCGGTAACAATGTACGCATTTGTTACTGATGATATTGTACGAGGTTCGATCGAGGCCAGTGCAACGGGAGGAGGGGCTATCGGGCCAAAGGCATGGCGAGATGCAAACGTGAACGAATTGACTGATCTGGGACGATACGATCCAATCTCGGGTTTCCCGGTTTACAAGGCTTTACTGTGCGATGTGGTTAGAGTATCCGGGGGAGATAAAGAAAGCATAACCGGATCAGGGGAGTATACACTTGACAACACGGTGGAAGAAGCACTAATCAATCATATCATATACCTCGATCACAATGCCACTTCTCCAACCGATGAGGAAGTTAGAGAGACTATGGTTGCGTTCATGAAGTGTTATGGAAATCCTTCGAGCATCTATACTGTAGGCAAACAGGCTCGATTTGCTGTTGAGACGGCTCGCAGAAGGGTTGCTATATTGATCAATTGTACGGCACGCCGGATAATATTTACTGGAGGTGGTTCCGAAGCGAATAACCTTGCTATTAAGGGTGTTGCCTTTGCAAATTCCGGTTCAAAGAACCATATTATCACCACGTGTATAGAACATCCTTCTGTTCTCAATACATGCAGGTGGCTTGAAAAACAAGGATTTTTCGTGACCTATCTCCCATCGGATAAAGAAGGGAGAGTAAGCCCAAAGGATCTGGAAAGTGCGATAACTGAAAAGACGTGTCTCGCAACTGTAATGATGGCGAATAACGAGACAGGTTCCATTCAACCCATTGCTGAGCTTGCCCGTATAGCCAGGAAACAAGGTGTGATATTTCACACCGACGGAGTGCAGGCAGTTGGCAAGATTTCTGTTGATTCAGAAGATCTTGGAGTGGATCTGCTCACAATGTCGGCGCATAAGTTCCACGGCCCAAAAGGGGTGGGCGCCCTGTATGTGCGAAATGGAGTTGTCCTCGATTCACTGGTAAACGGGGGTGGACAGGAGTATGGGATGCGAGCAGGAACTGAAAACGTAGTTGGGATTGTTGGGTTGGGAAAAGCAGCTGAATTGGCCATCATGAACCTATCTAATATGAAGCGTTTGCAAAAAATGAGAGATAGGTTGGAGACAGGTCTTAAAGATCTGATTCCAGATGCAAAACTCAATGGCCATAAAAAGGAGCGGTTACCTAATACCCTGAATTTGACGTTGCCTGGGATGCGCGGGGAATCGCTGGTCATTGCCCTTGATCAGAGGGGAATTGCTGTTTCTTCAGGTTCTGCCTGCCGAGCTGGCCTACCGGAGCCTTCCCATGCTTTAATAGGAATGGGCCTTTCTGAAGAGGATGCTCACTGTGCCTTGCGTTTCTCATTGGGGTTTGAGAATACGATCGAGGAAATCGATCGAACGGTCACGCTTATGGGAGAGATTATCAGGGATCAAAGAGCGATGGTACGTTTTGTTTCATGCCGCTAATGTATAATTTTCACCTGTCCACTTACACGAACCCAGGGTCTTGAAGTGACCCTTCTCAAAAAGATAATGACCAATATGAGTTTTGGATCGGGGCAACTGCCCTTTATATATGTACTTTTGCATTTAAAAGTTTTATTATCTCTTTTGGATCTTTTTTCCCTTTCAAACGACCAACTGGAAGGGGTTTTTTTAGTGAGGTAGAGATTGAGATCTTATCCGGGTTTCTGACGAATTTTTTAAATGACTTCATTGCCTCTTTTGTAAATTCATCCTTTTCCTTTGAAATTTCATTGTCTATACTTTCCGATATCATATCGACAAAATCATCGACATCTTGTCCTTGCCCCTTGGCAACCGATTTGATTAATCTCGATACAAACGAATCATCTGTATAGCTTAATTCAGCATTATGTAAAAGAACCTCAGAGAAAGTAAGAAAAACGGCTGCAATACCTTTGGAACCGAGATCAATATTACTCAAATGAAATTTCAGGTTGATATTTCCCAAATCCTCTGCACCACTGCTCAATGTATTGAGATAGATTTCTTTATTATCTTCATTGTATTTGTAGTCTAATTCCATATTTGCTTTTATATTTTCATAGCCTAATTCTTTTAATCTTTCAGCCCGATTCCCAAAGTTCTCAGCACTCATATCCATACCCCTCATCGCAATATGGAGATAATAGGGAAAGTTGTTTTTATCATCCATATCGTAGATTATGAAATCATCGATTTTCGTCTTTCTCTCTTTCCCTCGAGGGGAAATGGTGATCCCTTTAATATGAACGGTAAAGCCTATTAAGTCCACTTGTACCTTCTCATAATCCACATCGATGAAGAAAGCAGCTTTTCCAATCGCTTTATTGATTTTCTTTTCCATATCCTTTTCTATGTAGACCTTGGTGCCGAAGTATCCTGCGATCAATACGAATACAATTAGAATTCCTATAACGACTTTTTTCCTGTTTTCCATCATTACCCCTCCTTTTGTGATCTATTATACAACTCAAATAAAGTTCTTGTATTTGCGTTATCCAATAGCCAGGTGACTTATTATTCAAATATGTGTATCATTATAGCTTTATGAAAAATGAAGCAATTCTTTCAAAAAAGCTAAACTGTTATAAATCTATCCACAGAGATTACAGCCAAGGGCAGGTGTATACGATCACTCATTCTTTGAATCGATCTTATCTGCTCTCATGATTCAATACAATCTTGATCGCCTTATGGGTCTTATTGAGAAACATCTCAAACCCTTTTTGCACATCTTTGAAAGGCATTGTATGGGTTATAATCGGTGAGACGCCTATCCTTTCCTGTGTTATCATATCCATGGCTAATGGGAAATCGAGCTTCACCTCAGGGTGAACTGAACCGATAAGGGATATATTTTTATAAAAGAGTCTTCGAAAAAACAGGGGATACACCTCTTCATCAGGCACCCCAAAGGCAAGGATTGTGCCCCCATCTTTCACCATATCTAGGCATTGGTTCAGTGTCTCAATCTGGTGCCCTACTGCCTCAACAACCAGATCGGCCATACTCCCCTGTGTGATATCACAGATTACCTTTTGAGCGGATTCTTTATCTATATTAATCGTATGGGTTGCCCTCATTTTTTTTGACACTTCAAGCCTGTAATCGAGCCTGTCCAGCGCAATCACCCTCTTTGCACCGAGATTACTCAAGATATGCGTTATGAGGAGTCCCATAGGGCCCTGGCCAACGACAACTGCGTCGTAGTTTAGTATATTGCCGAGTTTACGCATTGCCCATATGACGGTTCCCAATGGCTGTGACATGAGGATAGCGTTCTTATCTTCGTACTCTGGCAGCAAGACAGTCTTATCTTCATGGGAGAGGAAGTAATTAGCTAATCCCCTGTTATCATAAGGCAAAGAAAGGACTGCATCTCCTGGTTTGAATTTGTTTGAATTTAAAGCAAAAACCGTACCAATGCATTCATGGATAGAGAAGCCGGAGGGAAGGGGATAGGCATCAATTGGAAGCTCATAGGCAAAATGAGGCATATCACTGCCGCAGATTGCACTGTATTCAGTCTTAATCAGTAGGCTTCCAGGAGGGGCTTTTGACATGTCAGGCATTTTTGCATCTATAATCTCAATTTTTCGTGGGCCAACAATCTGTGCAGCTTTCATCTTTAGTCTCTCTTACCCCTATGCTATCCTTTTATTTTTTGCGGAAACCATTACAAAATTGTGATAGTTTAACTTTTTGAAAAAACAGCTTCAACAGTGGTCAAATTTTAACTGGCTGTTACTCAAAAGAAAAATTCCTTTGAGTGGTCACCAAAAGGTTTTTATTTATACATATTGGCAAAGCGGAAGTTCAGCGATTTCAATTGGTTGAGCCTCATTAGGCGAGTTTTGAAATCGTCTGGAGCAAGCCTTTAACTTATAAAAAAACATTTTGGGCAAAGCGAAAAGGGAGTATTCTTTTGGCAACAGCCCCGGAATGCGTTATTGTCTGCGCGTCTTAGTGAGCGCTAAGAAAGGACAGGGGATTACCTCACATTTTATGTCTCAAAGAGTTCATAATAGAGATACTAAATTGGCTGGTGATATACTGTTCTTTCTTTACACTCACTTGGAAGCGAGTTGTACACAGGTTGAAATTTGACCACAGTTGAAGCGTAATGATAGCTTTCTATTTCATAGCACTACAATGGCACAAAAATGTAATATCAGATAGCACTTTATAAGTCAATAAAACAATACCGGTTCCTTTTCTATTTGATTTATTAGCTAATAATTGATAGGTTACCAAATGACAGGCTTTTGAGGAGATCCTTTTTCTCATACCTGTTTCGCCGGATATTAGTTTTGATGGTCTCTGGCGAACCTTTTTGGGTTACCTTATTACAAGTCAAATTTCCTTATAAATTCAAACCGTTTTTTTCGGAGGTAAGTTCATGTTTTCCAAAAAGACCCTTGATCGGGTGAATGAAATGATGAAGGATTGGAAAAGAGAGATTAACGAAGTCTATGAAGAGAAGCTTAAATTTGAATCTCCTCAATATACTTCAGAATCCGGAATACCCATTAAGTATGTCTATACTCCGAAGGACATTCAGGACAGAGAACCGGAGATGCCAGGGGCCTTTCCTTATACGAGGGGAAACCGGGCATTGGGGTATCAATATATGCCGTGGATGATTCAGTTACTTCATGGTTATGGTACAGGTGAAGAGACAAGGGAGCGTACAAAGTACTTGATACGAGAAGGGATGAAGGGATATGGGAAGACACCGGGGGTCCTATTTGCCGTTGATACGCCTACGCATTGTGGTTTTGACCCTGATAATCCGAAAGCCAAAGGAATGGTTGGACTGGGTGGAGTGAACATCAGTACACTGGATGATATCGATACCCTCTTAAAAGACTATGATCTACCGAAGACGAGGGTCGCGGACAATATCCGGTTTACATGCCTTCCGTTTTTGGCAATGTATGTGGTTTACGCTGAAGGCAAGGGGCATAAGCCGCAGGAGCTGAACGGTCAAAGTCAAAATGGTCTGGGAAATAGATGTTTAACAACCAACCTTCCATCTCCTATGCCGGATACCCAGTACAAACTGGAGATTGAGTTGATAAAATACAGTTGCCAGAACATCAAGAGATGGAATCATACAAACCTTTGCGGTTATGTTTTTGGGGAGATGAATGTAACCCCAGCCCAGGAATTGGGAATCGTAATGTCCAAGGCCGTTGATCTTGTAGAAGGAGGAATAAATGCAGGGTTGCAACCAGATGAGTTTGTCTCCAGGTTCAGCTCCCAGGTCCATTTAGGCATGGATTTCTTTGAGGAGATAGCAAAGCTTCGGGCATGGAGGAGGATGTGGGCGAAGATTATGAAGGAGAGATTTGGTTGTAAAGATCCGAAATCCCTTCAGTACAGGATCCATGTACATACCGCGGGTTCTTCTCTTACATCACAGCAGCCTTTAAACAATATAGCCAGATCTACATTACAGGTATTAGCCTGTGTTTTTGGTGGTGTCCAGTCTATGCATACCAACTCTTATGACGAAGCCATTGGCTTGCCTTCAGAAGAGGCAGTTCGTACGGCCATACGGATAAACCAGATCGTCCTTTATGAGACTAGGATCCCCCATGTTACAGATCCTTTGGGTGGTTCTTATTATCTCGAATATCTGACAGACGAGTTGGAAGACGAGACAAAGAAGGTGATGTCCGAGATAGAGAGCAAGGGAGGCTATTTTGAATGTATCAAGAATGGTTGGCTTCGTCAGCTATTGGAGAAGCAGAGCATAAAGTGGCGTCAGGAGGTTGATAGCGGTGAGAGAATTGTAGTAGGGTTAAATAAGTTTACAATATCCGAGGAGGAAGAAATACCTGCATTTACTGTATATCAACCAGAGGTAGAGGAAGAGGCGAAAGAGAAATTAAGAAAGTGGAAGGTCAACAGGGACAATGCAAAGGTTAGGGATTCTCTTGAAAAGGTGAAGGATGCCATGTCGGATTATGAATCTGTGGAAAAAGCTGGAATCTTGATGCCTGCACTCATAAAGGCGGCAAGTGCGAAATGCACCCTCAGTGAGATGATGGATGCAATCGTTGAAGTGAGTGGAGGAAGATTATATTCTACATAAGGAGATGATCATGGAGAAGAACCAGAATAAGTGGAATATAAAGGCTTTAATGACTCGTTTTTCATTAGACGGTCATGATCGAGGGCTTTTGTCTGTAATGAGCAGTTTTAAGGATGCAGGGATTGAAGTTGTATACACATACTTCAGTGACCCAAAAGAACTCGCTAAGGTGGCACAAGAGGAGGATGCAGACATTATAGGTGTAACGAGCTCAATGGGACAGCATTTTTATATCGCATCAACACTTTTAGACGCAATGGATGAACGGGGAATAGATACTCCGATTATCATGGGGGGAGTCATACCAACAAGGGATGTGTCTCGGCTTTTAGATATGGGGATAAAAAAGGTATTTGGCCCTGGTTCCGCGCCTCAAGATGCCATTGATTTTGTTGTAAGGCTTTCATAACTGCTCAGAAACAAAGATGAAAAGGAAGCCGCTATATAGTGACATAAGAAAAAAGGTGAGGTCGAGGCCCTCCTTTTATGATTATCAGGTGCGATATTTTTTACTTACTATTGGTTTCCCTGATCAGAACAACATTGTGCTGAGCTATTTGTACAGTAACGGTGCAAAAATCTCTATTTGACAGAATTCTAACGGCTTAATCAAATAGCTCTACCATTACATTTTAGGAGTTAAGGGCATAATCGGCTAATTTATTAATTACTGTATCGATACTTTATACTTTTATAATTATTGATAATTACAGTAGAATCACTCCGCAAGAGATTATGCTCAGAACTATGCAAATATAATACAATTGCCTGGCAGCGGCATTTTTTGCTGTAAACGGCAGAAATGAGAGTATATATGAATCTAAATAAAATAATCAAACCAAAAAGCATTGCGATTATAGGAATTTCACTGTCCAATCCATTTAATCCGGCTAATGTAATCTATCATAAAAACAGGCACCGCTACAAAGCGAAAACATATTGTGTTAATCCAAAAGGCGGCGATATTTACGGTCAGCAGGTTTACAAATCGATCTCGGATATCCCTGAAAAAATTGATACGGTTGTTATCAGCATTAAATCGGATTTTGTTCCAGCTATATTAAAAGAATGCATACAAGCTGAAGTTTCAGGAGCAATAATTATTTCAGGAGGATTTACGGAATCAGGCAAAGAAGATCTACAGAATGAAATAGCAAGAATAGCTTTAGAAAACGATTTCCCTGTCATTGGCCCTAACTGTCTTGGAGTTTTCTTTCCTCCTTTTGTGGATACATTTTTTCTTTCAAGCGAAAGGCTGATACAAATTGATGAAGGATCTGTCTCCCTGATAAGCCAGAGCGGAGGCATTTTAGTTGATCAATTGATTAAACTTACACAGGAAGGAGTTGGAGTATCAAAAGCTTTAAGCATTGGGAATAAAGCCGTGATAGACGAAGTTGAAATGCTGAAATATTTAAAACAGGATAAGGACACAAAGGTTATTGGAATTTACATTGAAGGTTTTAAGCCAGATAGAGGCAGGGACTTTATCAATGAAATTAACAGCGCGAAGAAACCAGTTGTGCTCATAAAATCGGGTAAAACGCCTGGAGGCAATAGGGCTGTAAGTTCACACACTGCTTCGATAGCCGGAGACTATTTTGTATTTTCAGAAATCGTAAATAATAGCGCAGCAATTGAAGCGAAATCAGAGACCGAATTTGTATCTTTCTGTGAATCCCTGGCAGCCTATCCTGGCGCAAGAATAAAAGGAATAGGAATAATAACAGCAAGCGGAGGGCATGGCGCAATGGCCTCTGACGGATGCTTCAGTAATGGAATAAATGTCCCTGAAATACCTAATAAAGACAAGACAATACTGCACGACACGCTGTCGCCAAGCATTAAAAGCATTGCAAGTCTTGAAAATCCGGTTGATCTTACAGGAAGTGCTGTGGACAATGATTTCTTTAGCACAACTAAATTCTTTATGGAAAGAGACTATATTGATGCAGTAATGCTGCTTCTTTTACCTTATCTCCCTGGTCTGACTTCTGATATTGGCGCACGAATTGCGGAACTGACAATTATATATAAAAAGCCGCTTTTAGTGTATATTCCTCATGTTGAAAAATACGGCATATTTATAGAAGGATTTGAGATAAATGGAATACCTGTCGCACACTCTGTTGAAGGCGCTGTATACATGGCAAAGGCCGTTACAAGAAGATCAGAGAATAAAACGATAAGGAGATAAGGCCAATATGGAACCAAAAAAAGGAATAGAAATTATAAATCGAGCCAAACAAACCGGCTGGGTCATGGAACCGGAGGCTAAAGACCTGCTTAAGAGATACGGACTTAGCACCTCGACTTTTAAATGGGTAAAATCTCTTAATGAAGCTGCTGCAACTTCAAAAGATATTGGTTTCCCGCTGGTCATGAAAATCGTTTCTCCTGATATACTTCATAAGACTGAAGTAAATGGAGTTGTAGTTGGAATTAGAAATACAGAGGAATTAACCAGTTCATTTGAGAGGTTATCCGCTTTAAAGGGGTTTGCCGGAGTCATAATAGAGAAAATGGAAAAAGGAGTTGAACTCATTATAGGTTCAAAAGAGGACCCGCAATTTGGAACAATAGTATTAATTGGAATTGGAGGCACATCAGTTGAGATTTATAAAGACGTTGCCATTCGCATGGCTCCTGTCACAAACAAAGATGTAGTTAAGGCCCTGAATTCTTTAAAAGGATATAAATTACTGCAGGGATACAGGGGGCAGAAAAAAGCAAACATAAATAATCTTTCAGATTTAATTGCAAATTTTTCCAATATGGTTTATGAACTTCGCGATTACGTTGAATCAGCGGACCTGAATCCTGTTTTTTGCAATGAGAAAAAAGCTGTTATAGCTGACGCGCGGTTTATTTTAAAATAATTTTTGGCTCATCCGATTTTTTACGTACTTTTTTAGTTGGAATGAAGAGGACATACTAGTTTCCTTTTTGACAAACCCAAATTCAGTCAAGGAGGATTCGAAGCATGTCCTCAAGTCTTTTGTATCATGGTTTCGGTATCCGTGGATACAAGTATGCTCACACTCTGTATAAAAGGGGTCATATTTAGAATTCGCCAAGATCTGATGAAGTTGCGTTGCTTACAATGAGGCTCGAAGTAAATTATTCGTCGAGCAAAGGTAAATCGCATCTTTCGTTCCCAGCCCATAGGGAACAAACTGGTCTGGATAACACTTGCAATCAAGCTCTTAAGCAGGCGCGTTATATCCTAAAAGGGTTGGACTCGTGGATAAAACGACAGCTTAGTTATTATCCCTGGAAACAATGGGGACCTCGAGGCTACTGGGAGTTAAGGAAACGTGGAGTGATCAGAGATCTTGTCTGGAACACTGCAAAATCGGCTTATGGCCCATGGAGGCTGAGTCGAGGTCCGAGACTGGCATTTGCTCTGCCTGCAATGTATTATGCTGACCCTGGGATTGCCAAGGTTGTTCATTAAACCGACTTAATCAACCGAACCGCCGTTGCACGTGATCCGTATGCCCGGTGGGTGTGGGAGGAGGGAAGCCGCGAGGCTTCTCCCTATCCCGATTATAATTTTTACTTCATATACATCCCACCGCTTACACACATCGTCTCGCCGGTCATATAGCTCGATTCATCAGAAGCCAAAAATACGATTGCGCTTGCGATATCTTCCGGTTTTCCTTCTCGACCAAGGGGGATCAATGGTTTTGCCATTTCAAAGAAGTCAGGCGGGTAAATACGGCGCAGAAACTCATTCATTATCAATCCTGGTGCAATTGCATTCGCTCGTATTCCATCTGGGGCAGTCTCTTTTGCCAGGCATCTGGTCAGCGCCATAACACCGGCCTTTGCAGCGCAGTAATGGGCTTCACCTGTGTCAGACCCGATCCAGCCTGCAACAGAGGAGATATTGATTATACTTCCGCTTTTCTTTTCAATCATTGTGGGGAGAACTGCCCTGCAACAGCGGAATGTCCCTTTAAGGCATACATCCATGACCAAATCCCACTGCTCATCCGTCATGTCTTTGACAGGCGACAGTATTTCCCTTCCTGCATTGTTAACCAGAACATCGATCTTTCCAAACTTATCGAGCGTCTGTTTGACCATGTTGTCTACCTGCTCCTGAACCGATACATCACATAAAATACCTAATGTATCGAGTCCTGTTTCTGCCTTAATCTCTTCGGCGACAGTATTTGTCCTCTTCTCATGAATATCTGCAACTACGACATTTGCTCCTTCTTTTGCCATAGCCCTTACAGCAGCCTGGCCTATACCTGCCCCTGCTGAGGCTGTAACGATAGCAACTTTACCTTTTAATCTCATCTTCATTCCTCCTTTCTCTTACAATAAGTTATCCTTATTACTTAATTATGGTTCATGAATGAGTTAAAATAGATAAGTCCAAACACCCCCTCTCTGTTTTTCCCTAGTCAAAAGTTGCATTCGACATCAGTTAAATGCCCCCAATTTAGCATACACGATCAAAACATGTCAACACTTCATGTGAGGGTTTTTATAACAACGAATGAATTCGTTTACAATGAGATAGATCTAGTTTATAATGTATCACATCGTTGATGTGACTGACTTTTTTTCTAAGAGATCTCAATAACTATTTAAATGTATTTTTTGATGGAGGGGACATTTTGCTATATAGAGCGCAGCACATATTGGATAAATGCACCCGATGTGGTGCCTGTACTGAGATTGTTACTTGTCCTGGGTCACAGAGGGATATTTGTATAGGCTGCGGTGCCTGTGCCCTGGCCTGTCCCAACCAAGCAATAGAAATGATAGAGGAGAATAGAGAGGGGAAGGTATGTATTGAAGTAGATGGCAAAGAAGCCGTCGTTACTGAAAGAGTAAGTGTAAAAGACGCGCTAGAAGAGCTGGGATACGAGTTTTCTGAGTTGCCTTTAAAATCTGAGATGTTTGCGCCCTGTCAGGTTGGTGGCTGCTGGAGCTGTATGGTCGAAATTGACGGTGTAATGAGGCAGAGTTGCGTTACTGAAGCTAGAGAGGGTATAAAGATTAAGACAGGACCTTTCATAGATGAGGAGCCCAGGAGGATTGTAGTCAATTATATGGGGCATCCTGTGGGTGGGGTGGGAACACCTCGCAATTTACGGAAAAACCCAAGCGATATTATTGAAGTAATCTGTTTTACCGGCGGGTGCAACTTGAGATGCCCCCAATGCCAGAATTGGGAGATTGCGTATCGCGGCGAAGGCACTCCTGTAACTCCAAAGCATGCAGCGTGGATATTATGGATCAGAAGCATGGAGTATGGCGTTAACAGGATGGGCGTTTCTGGAGGAGAATCAACCCTGAACAGGCCATGGCTCGTCCAGTTTATAAAGGAGCTTAAGAGGCTCAACCCGGATAGCAATGCGCGTTTTCATGTTGATACAAACGGTTCATTGCTTATAAGAGACTATATAGATGAACTTGTAGACGCTGGGATGACCGATATAGGGATTGACCTGAAGGCTTTGAACACGGATACCTTTATGCGGATAACAGGTTTAGAGGATAGAAGGTTAGCTCAAAAGTATAAAGAGGTTGCTTGGGAGGCAGTCGAGTATCTGAGGCAGAATTACAAAGAGAAGATTTTTCTCGGTATTGGGATCCCGTACAACAAAGGCTTCATCTCACTCGAAGAGATCAGAGATATTGGGAAAAGGATATATGAAATCGACCCCTCTGTCCAAGTTTGTGCCAATAATTATGTTCCTCACTTCAGGAGTAGTATTATTGCCCCTACATCAAAGGAGATGCAAATAGTTTATGATGTCTTGAAAAGCACAAAGCTTCATGCGGTTATTTGTCAAAGCCCTTCTGGATTTATTGGCCTATAATAGAATGCCAGTCATATGAAAGGTCTTTTTATACATGCCTTATTTACCAGTATCATTTTAGAAAGTTATCGGCAAGCTTCGATGACGGCCAAATTTTAATTCGTGTACTGTCTGAGTGTCAAAGTGAGTTAATAAAGGAACAGGGAATTGCCTCTCATTTTATATCTGTAATTAGATCATACTAGAGCTACTGAATTGAATAATAATATACTGTTCTTTGTTTACGCTCACCTGGATGCGAGTTTTACACGAATTAAAATTTTATTACCGTCGAAGCGAATCTTTTTACAAAGCTAAATTTTTACGTTTATCAAAGAAAATGCTGTATATTTAAAATCTGTTTCCGAAATCACTCATATTCTACTGAATTTTTCCCGGGCAACAGCCTCTTTAGGTATCATTTAAATCAAAGGTTAATGGTAATGGTGTGTACACAGTACAACTTTGACATTAGTTTTATTCTCAATCATTTTAGCCAACTCTTCAGGTTTGATATAGGGGCATTCTGGTTTGGCATTTACAAGACAAGTACTCAGATAAATGAGATCTGGTTTTATCTCGGATAATTTTGAGAACATACCCAACGTAGGAACTACCGTGCGACCGGGGCATTCGCATCGGATAAAAGCCATTACTTGTGATGGTTCATCGAACTCGCCGTCTCCAAGAGCTCCTGCTTTCAGACACCGCCATTCTCCTGGGCAGCCATAGCCACTGTCCATATACGCACTACAACCAATAATAGCAACTTTCTTCATTTGAACCTCCTCAGGCTTTGCTTTTTTTACATATCTCCTGCATGATCATTATCAAGGGTATAGATTCATGAGGGTTTATTGAGCTTAATTACATCTGAATTATTTTAACAAAACAATACAGAAAGACAAGAAAAAAAACAGGGCACGTGGGTATATGTATATGTCTATTACAGAGAGCTATTTACGAGGATATTTAAAATTTATTGAAAAACCGTGGGGTTAAAGAGATCGAAATCGTTTGACTACATACGCCATTAATGTTATACAGTTCTAAATAAAAGATATTATTTTAGCAGTATGAAAGAATGAGCTATTATCAAGCTTTGACTCTTTTCAATAGGATAAACTGTTCCAAAAAAGTAATTATGCGGAGGGCCCAGTGAGGGGGTATGAAATCATAGATCATACGGCGGATATAGGGATTAAGGTCTATGGGAAGGATTTAAAAGAACTCTTTCAGCGCTCAGCAGAAGCCTTATTTGAAATCATATGTGACCTATCCGAGGTAGATGATTCTATAGAAAAAGGAATGACTCTAGAAGGGGATAACCTGGAACAGTTGATGGTCGTATGGCTGGGAGAACTCTTATATTTGTATGAAACAAAAAGGTTACTCTTTAAACGATTTGAGGTTAAAGGAATAGAGAACAACACTCTTAGAGCGACTGTTTATGGAGAGGAGTTCAAAGAGGCGTATCATAGTATAAAGACAGTAGTTAAAGCGGTTACTTATCATCAGATTCAAGTGGAGCAGAGAGACGGTAAATGGGTATCCAGGGTAGTATTTGATCTGTGAAAAGGGACAAACCATTTTGTACAAAAACAGACATGAACAAAGAATTTACTATAGATATTAAAAAGATAGATGATTACAGATGGATGATACCACGGGTTGGAAAGATGAAGACCGATGGAATCGTCTATGCAGATAAGAAAATGTTGGAGGATATAAAGAAAGATAAAAGCCTTCAACAGGTGGCGAATGTAGCATGGCTTCCCGGGATAGAGGGTTTCTCCCTGGCCATGCCGGATATCCATTGGGGGTATGGATTTCCTATTGGAGGTGTTGCCGCTTTTGATATTGGAAGAGGCATTGTATCTCCTGGAGGAGTAGGTTATGATATAAACTGCGGTGTGAGACTGATGCGCTCAGGATTGAGCCGTAGTGATATCGAGGATAAGATAGATGATCTGATTGATGCACTTTTTGTGAATATCCCATCTGGGGTAGGATCTCAAAGGAAGGATCTGAAGCTGAATACTCAAAAGGAGAAGGATGTTTTCTTAAGAGGAGCGAAGTGGGCAGTAGATCAGGGGTATGGTATTGAGGAAGACATTCAATATATAGAGGACAGGGGATGTATCCCCAATGCAGACCCTCAATTGATCTCCAACAGAGCCAAAGAAAGAGGCAGGAATCAGTTAGGGACCTTGGGATCTGGAAACCACTTTGTAGAGGTCGGTTATGTGTCTGAAATATATGACCAAGATTTGGCGAGAGCCTTGGGTATTTATGAGGAACAGGTAACCGTTATCGTCCATACCGGGTCAAGGGGATTAGGGCACCAGGTTTGCGACGATTATATAAAGGTCATGTTGCGTGCTTCCGGTAAATACGGTATTGAATTGCCTGACAGACAGCTTTGTTGTGCACCTGTGGAGTCAACAGAAGGAAGAGAGTATCTTGCAGCAATGGCCTGTGCTGCCAATTATGCCTTTGCCAATCGACAGATTATCACCCATTGGGTAAGAGAGACCATGGCGCATGTATTAAGGTTAGGGCCAAAAGACCTGAAGCTTGATTTGATATACGATGTATGTCACAATATAGCAAAGATTGAACAGTACAGAATTGACGGTAAAAAAAAGAGGTTATGTGTCCATAGGAAGGGGGCTACGCGGGCTTTTCCCCCGGATCATCCGGATATCCCAAAGGAGTATCGGGCAGTGGGTCAACCTGTATTGATCCCTGGTGATATGGGGAGATACTCGTATCTTCTAGTGGGTACGGAAAAGTCTATGGAAAAGACATTTGGGAGTACATGTCATGGTGCAGGCAGGGTGCTGAGTAGAGGTCGGGCAATGAAGCTTGCCAAAGGCAGGGCTATTATCAGGGAGCTGATGGATAAGGGAATAACGGTACGTTCGGCAACACGGTCTACCATTGCTGAAGAAATGTCAGATGCATATAAGGATGTGAGCGATGTAGTGGAGGTAGTTCATAATGCGGGTATCAGCAAGAAGGTGGCGAAACTCAAGCCAATAGGGGTGATTAAGGGATAAAATTTCGATAATAAAATCAAAAAAAACTTTAGAAAGGATATAAATGGGATATATTGATTTACATATACATACAACCGCCTCTGATGGGACTCTGACTCCAGCTGAAGTGGTTAGATACGCAAAGAAAAAAGGTTTAAAGGCCATTGCAATAACCGATCATGACACGATAGAAGGCAATAGAGAAGCGTTGGAAGAGGGGAAAAAGTTAGGCTTAGATGTTTTAACCGGGGTGGAAATAAGTGTAGGTTGTCCCTATGGTACGATGCATTTACTCGGTTATTGCATTGATATAGAGAGCAGTTTTATAAAAGAGAGACTAGAGTTTCTACAAAAGGTGAGGTCACAGAGAAATATAAAGATATTCGATAAGCTTAAAGGTTTGGGGATTGGGATAGATTTTAATGATGTCCTCGAGGTAGCCGGGGGAGAACAAGTCGGCAGACCCCATTTTGCTAAGGCTATGATAAAGAAGGGATATGCCAGCACGTATCAAGATGCATTTGAAAGGTTTCTTAAAAAGGGTGGTCCAGCCTATGTGGACAGGTTTCGTTTTGAGCCTCAAGAGGCCATCGGAATCATCCTGAACTGCGGTGGCATACCAGTTCTTGCTCATCCGTTTACTTTAGGGGATTTAAAACCAAAGGAGCTTGAAGAATTTGTCGTAGATCTTATTTCTTTGGGGCTGAGGGGAATAGAGGTATTTTATCCGGACCATACAGATAGACAGGTTGCCGATTATAGATACTTTGCCGAGAAACACGGTGTTTTGATTACCGGAGGCTCAGACTTTCATGGTGATAGCAAACCTGATGTAGATATAGGTATCTACAATGGGGACAAAGAAGTTTCCATTGAACTGGTTGAGACGATGAAGAATATGCAACAGAAGCAAGATAGGAATTGAAAACTTTATTCTTACCATTAGGCTGTTTTTCACATATTCCTTACAGTGACACCTAAACTTTAGCTGTACTCTTATTTAGGAAGGGGAAGGAGATTGAGGAATGTTATATAAATTATCAGAAGAACAGGAGATGTTTCGTCAAACCGTAGCAAGATTTGCTAAGGATAAAGTTGCACCCAGGGTATTAGAGATGGACAAGAAAGACTGTTTCCCGAAAGACCTTTATCAAGAAATCGCGAAGTTGGGGCTTCCTGCCCTCTTTTATCCATCAGAATATGGGGGTTCAGATGCAGATTTACTTACATGTTCTTTGGCATCTGAGGAATTATGCAAAGTAAGCACTTCTGTAGGTGCTTTTTTAGGGAGCATTCATTCTCTCTTTTCATCTTGTTTTAAATTGTCAGCTTCAAAAGAGCAAAACCAAAGATATCTCCCAGACGTGATTTCTGGCAGAAAGCTTTGTGCCTTTGGGTTGACCGAACCTGATGCAGGTTCTGATATTGCTTCTATGAGGTCCAATGCGGTTTTAAATGGTGATGAATATATTATAAATGGGGTAAAGAACTTTAACAGCGGAATAGACTTTGCGGATATGACCTTGATCTATGCAAAGACAGATCCCAATGCTGGTGTTAAAGGGATAAGCGCATTTATCGTAGAGAAAGGAACAAAAGGGTTCTCATACAGTGTGACCGGAAAGATGATGGGTTTTAGAGGGATTCATCACTGTGAATCTGTTTTTGAGGATTGTCGAGTTTCCAAGGAAAACCTTATAGGGGAGGAGGGACTGGGTTTCAAGACTGTCCTCAGTGTCCTCGATGAAGGCCGTACATTGGCAGGTGCTTCAGGTGTTGGAACAGCACAGGGGGCATTGGATTATGCGATACATTATTCAAAGGAAAGGATTCAATTTGGGAGACCCATAGCCGAGTTTCAAGCGATAAACCACATATTGGCAGATATGGCAACTAGTACAGAGGCTGCCAGACAGTTGGTTTACAGAGCGGCAACGATTGTGAGAGAGCATACAAAGGAGTCGATGAAACTTGCCACAATGGCAAAATATTTCGCTACTGATGTGGCGATGAAAGTAACTAGTCGGGCTGTGGATATCCTTGGAGGCTATGGATACAGTGAAGAATATCCGGTAGAGAGAATGATGAGAGATGCAAAGGGCTTACAGATTTATGAGGGTACCAATCAGATTCAAAGGAATGCAGTTGCAAGGGTATTGTTAACCTGAGTCATCCTTTTTTTCTTCACTTTTCAGGTTTTTTAACCCATTTACATAAAAGTGTTCGCTTCTTAAAAAAATAGCGGGAATCCGAATGGACACTAATCAACTAGATATTATGGAGAATGAATACAACGATAAGGTAGAAGATGAGCGATCGAGAAGCACATCGATCGTCCGATACGATCCATTACAACGGTACTTTGCGCAGATTAAAAATTACCCATTACTCACAACAGAAGAAGAACGCAGATTGGCAATACAGTACAAAGAAAAAGGGGATATTGATGCAGCATACGCATTAATCACATCAAACTTAAGACTGGTTGTTCAGATTGCATTAGAGTTTCAAAGATACTGGATGACAAATTTTCTTGATCTTGTCCAGGAAGGCAATATCGGGTTGATGCAAGCGGTAAAAAAATTCGATCCATTTAAAGGTGTAAAACTCTCTTATTATGCTTCGTTTTGGATAAAAGCTTATATTTTAAAATTTATTATCGACAACTGGAGATTGGTAAAGATTGGGACAACCCAGTCTCAAAGGAAACTATTTTTCAACCTTGAGAAAGAGAGGCGCAAGCTGGATGCCCTGGGGTATGATCCTACTCCGAAATTATTAGGGGAAAGATTGGACGTCAAGGAAGAAGATGTGGTAGAGATGGGTCAGAGGTTGGGGAGTTGGGAGGTTTCCTTAGATAGCCCGATTAGCAGCGATACAAAGAGTACTCATAAGGATTTTCTTCTTTCAGGGGATGTCTCCTTAGATAATATGCTGGCCGATTCTGAATTGAGAGATATATACCTGGAAAAATTAGAAGAATTTCGTAAGAAATTAAAGGGAAAGGAAGAATATATCTTTAATGAAAGACTACTCTCAGATTCTCCATTTTCTTTACAGGAAATTGGAGATAAGTTCGGATTATCAAAAGAGAGGATTAGACAGATTGAAAAGAGGCTAATAGGAAAGATCAGGCTCTTTTTAAAAGAAGAGATTCCCGATTTTAAAAAATCGTATTTCATCTTTGAAGATTGAGAGATTTTTTAAATCATGTAAAACTCATATCCAATTAAGCATAAAGAAAGAACTGTATATCAATATTCAATTTATTAATTACTATTATTAAACTATTTCATGTATAAGATTTTCAAAAATTAAATTCTACGAATTGTTACATTCAAAAAAGGATTGACACATAAAGAAATAAAATGTTAGATATATATAGTGATTTTTATCCAATAATGAGAAATTTTGTTAAAGATCAAGGAATGAAAAGATTTAAAATGCGGGAATATTTTAACATGTCGAAAATACAGTGCGATGTGCTCTTACATTCGAATATGATGCAGAGATTGGGGAAAATATCTATTAATCGATAGAAACCAGTGAGTATTCAATAAAAACTTAGGAGGAGTTATATTGGCGAATCATAAATCAGCGATTAAACAAAACAGACAGAATGAAAAACGCAGAAAACGAAATGTGATGATCAAGACGTATTTAAAGACAATGAACAAAAGAGTACGAAAAGCCGCTGAGATTAAAGATACACAAAGCGCTAATGAGGCATTGAAAAAGGCGATATCGGCGTTTGATAAGGCGGCATCAAAGGGTGTAATTCATAAGAAAACCGCTTCAAGAAAGATTTCAAGATTAACTAAAGAGGTTAACTCAATTCCTCTTGATACAATGAGTTGACTCGAAAAGTGATTGTTAAATTTGGAAGATCTTTAAAACCATCCATGAGATAATTAAGAATAAGATAATCCCTTCTTTTTTTCATTGAATATAGAGGCTTTATTATTAGATGAAACATCTCGAATAGCACAAAATATTTTTAAACCCCCTTTAAGACCAAATATAGAGTTGTTGCACGGAGGAAAACTTTCTTTTAAAAAAGGGAGGCTTCTTAAAATGACTGACTTGTTTCATAGTTTCAGTATCAGTAAAAATACAGAAAAAAAAGAATTAAACAATATCGAATTAGATGTTAACTAGATGTTTTACCATGTCGGTGGTGTAATTGGCTTTTAAAGGAGGTTTAGTATAATAACAGTTTCAAATATTGTGTTGGCAATTGTCATGTTCTCATTGGTGTTGGTACTTACATTGTAGCTGCAGATCAGCAGAATCGAGGAAAAATGGACGATCTTTTGAAACGCTGAGTCGAATGAAGCTCGTTTCAGCTAGAAAAGGATGAACGCTGTATCATTTTCTTAGTAGAACCAAGCTTTCAGTCGGTTTGGGGACTCTATTCATTTATGATTTTTTTCACAGGCCTCGTATCTTTTGAAGAGTATCTAAATATGGGCTGACTTTACCTGGAGGTGCAATATTTATCGCTTTTCGAGCCAGATTCTCTGCTTTATCTAGTTTTATACGCTGAGTAAAATAGAGCCATGCTAGGTTGTTATAGGGTCGTGGGTTTTTGGGTAGTCGTCTTATTGCCTTTTTGTAATGCTTTTCTGCTAAAATATACTCTTTGCGAAGAAAGTAGATATTGGCAAGATACAGATGAGCGATTGGAAAGTGCTCCAAGGCAGATTGATACTCACATATCGCGAGGTCATATTTATTTTTTTCCTCATAAGAGATACCAAGTTTTAAATGCTCTTCTTCTGTGAGTATATCATCGAGTATGACTATCCTTGGCAAAACGCATCCAGAAAGCAGCAGCAGAAAAAATGAGGAAAACAATTTGAGCAGCATTAATACGTATCTCTTGTTTTAAAAAGCCTGTTTCTTTTTTTTAGTTGGTTGCTATATGGGTACGTGTTGTTAAACAAAGAGAAATCTATTTGGGCATAGACCCGTTTATAGGTGAAATCAACAGAGTCCAACGATATGCTCGATTCCATCCATAAAAAAAATTGTCCCATGAAATGATTTTTTCGGTGTATTTACCGCTATTTGCGATTATGCCTTTCGGGCAAAATCCTACGATAACAATATAATGATATTTGTGGATGCCCGAAAATCCGATATCCATAAGGGTAATAAGCGGTATCCCCCCTGAGATGGCTTTTTGGATATCGTCTATGTTTCCACTGAACCATCTTGCATTAAGTCCCTTTTTTCTGGCATAAAGAACCATATCCAGGCTCAATGTGCCGTGGATGGGCTTGCGCCAGATATCTGCAGCGATTTCATCAGGTGTAACTGTTACTCCATAGAAGTTAAGCACACCTGCTAATGATGCCGGGCCGCATCGGTTTTCATCCTGTGGAAAAAAATCGACCGTTTCAACCTTAACCGTATCTAGAGGGGCAGTAAATCCATCTGGATATTTATCTGAGAAAGATGTACACCCGCTTATTATGCAAAGCAGATAAAAAGTAAAGGTACTTTGCCATAATAAAGATAGGGGTGGATAGATTTTTTTGTACATGGGTTGCAAGTAGAATGGAAATACTATTCAATAATTATCTGTTTGTCAAAGAGCTTGAGTATAAGGATTACAAGTAAAGCGATAACAAGCAATCCAATAACGAATCCAAGACCGTCCCCTGCGGATACAAGTGTATCGATCTGGCCAGCCAATTCGTGTATTTCCTCATCAGAGAGCTGATTCAGTCGTTCTGAAATTTCTCTTTCGCTATACCCCAGGGAGCTTAATCGCCCCTTAACGATTTTGTGCTCTAAGACGTTTTGAACGACTGCCATCTCTTTTTCCTTGAGGATGAGTGAGTACGACTCATCAGAGGGAATAAAAGCAGCTTCTGCTCGTGGTATCATACTGATAAATGACATTGATACCACAAGAAAAATTGCTATATGCTTCATTGAACCTTTGTTAAATAGAGGTACCATCTTATTCTCCTTTTTTTAAGGTAAAAATGTACAATTGAAGTAAACAAAATTAATTCATCATATATTTAAAGATATAAATAGGTTTTGTCAAGTTTTAACGGGATGTTGCCCAAACAAAAATCCCTGTAAGCAAAATATGCCTTATCTGATGTGAGATCCTTCTTTTTCCAAGGTTCATCTTGCAAAACGAGAAAAAACGTGGTACCATCTAAAAATTTAATCGTTTACAGGAAGTCATCTCTGAATAAGCGATATTATTCAAGGTCAATGAAGATAAAGAATTTATGGATGGACATTGGGTAAGTAATTATGGGTTTTTTATCATCGTCGGTTTCAGTAACAAGATACAAGGTAGAAGGGAAAGTACGAGAACCTTTCTTTGACACGATCGCTGATGGTCTAAAACGAGACGCTATCAAGGATTCAGATGATGGTATCTCTGTAAAAAGGATCGGATGGACATCGTTTGATAGGCCTTTTGCACCTGATTTTGATGGTTCTTCGTTTGTCATCGGTTCGAATCTCGTATTTTCACTCAGAATAGACAAGAAGGTAATCCCCCAAAAGATCATTAAAAAGTATTATTCTATTGAAGTATCAAGACAACTTACAAAGAGTGGACGACAGTATCTGATGAGGGATGAAAAGAAGTTGATAAAGGATAAGGTCATGGATACACTTATTCTGCGTATTCCGGCTACGCCTTTTATTTATGACGTGATATGGGACATTGATAGATCTCTGTTATGGTTCTTTTCAAACCTAAAGTCCGCAAATGAGGAATTGGAGACCTTATTTTCCCAATCCTTTAACCTTTCTTTGATCAGGCTATTCCCATTTACAATTGGAGATCTCATTATAGGGCTTTCTAATAAAGATCGGGATATCCTTTCAAAGCTTACTTCGACAAAATTCACGGCGTAAACGATGTTAGATATTTCTATAGCCTACAATCGGTATAAATTCCTAGGGTATGAGTTTTTGACATGGATTTGGTTTCTCACCGAAAATGATCATATCAAAGTAGAGGGAATAGAAAAAGAACCTTTCTTTCTGGAGATTGGAAATCGGATCGTTCTTGAAAATATACAGAGTAATGCTATTGAGACTATTACAATAAAAGGTGATGATGCAGGACTTGAAGAGGGTATCCTCGCCTTGAGAAAAGGGGCTGTTGTTACAGAGATGAACCTTGTGTACAAAGTAAGTGATCAGAAATGGCAGTTTACTATAAAAGGGGAGAGTTTTAATATGTCGAGTCTCAATCTTCCCCATACTGGAAGAATTGAGTCTCAAAAAGATAGAGAAGGAGCTGTTATTGAAAAGGTGTACCTCTATGAGAAGATTTTTCAATTAATAGATAATTTGTTCAAGCAATTCATAATCCTGCGGGTCTCAAACGATTGGGGGAAGAACGTTGTTCCTCAAATAAGACAGTGGATATATTCATAGAGTTTCGTTTTCAATCATAAAAAAGTATTTTTGGTTAGCACTTTCCCTTTTTCTTGAAAAAGAGTTTCGATTTCTTAATGAAAGAAAGAGAAAATGGTCGTATCCATTTCAAAGAAATTGAGGAACGAGGGCTTTCTATTATTGGCTATTGCTTATGGCATTGCTGCCCCCCCTATAACATACTTTATGTTAAAGTGCTTCCATTTTGCACAAGGAGCCTACCTTTTTTTCATTATACTTATCTTTATTTCTGTTCCTTTTACTGTGTTTATTGTCTTTTTTGTCCGATGGATTTATAGTCGTAAGATACTCTATGTATCTTCTCAAAGCCTTCAAAATATGGAAGTAGAGAAGAGTATCCTTGCAAAAGCAAAGAGAGAGTCATATATATTACCGATTGTAAGTGCCTTGGCCTTTTTTTTGTGTTGGTTATTTGGCGGTTTGATCGTTGCAATTCCAGCATATATGACTGGCAGATTGTTGGCAATAGAGTTTTTTTTAACTGTAATAAGTGTAATATTTTGTGGGATCACTTCAATGAGTCTTGCCTATCTTTCAACAGAAAATACGATATCGGATTTTCTGAAATTACCACAGCTACAGCGTATATCAAACGACGAGGCAAAGGGGTTTAAGGTAAGCTTGGCTACAAAGATTATCGGAGTGCTTCTGGCTCTTATTATTGCACCGATGGGAAGTATAATAACTGGTGTAGCAACCGCTACCGTAGCTAACATCTCTTTACTATCAGTAATTACAGGGTTTGTCTTGCTCGTATTGGAAGGAATTTTGATGTCAATTCTCATTGGGGCCTTTCTCGCCCATAACATAAAGAAATCTATCGTCGATATAAATACATTCCTATTTGAAATGTCTACCAGTGAGGGAGACCTAACTCGAACGGTTTCCTCTGTATCGAATGATGAAATTGGAGAAATGGCCGTGCTTTTCAATCGTTTTATCTCTACGCTGCGCCAGATGATGCTTTCCGTACGCACAGATACAAAAAAGGTGAATGAATCTTCTGAAAAACTTTCAACAGTCTCCAGGCAGATTGCTACAAACGCCAAAGAGATGGCTCTCCAATCGACGAATGTTGCGTCTGCTACCAAGCAGGCCACTATGAATGCTAATAATATATCTGCAACAGCAGAAGAACTTTCCTCTAGATCATCTGGGATTACTTTGGCTATTACGGAGTTAAGGAATTCTTTTAATGAGGTTGCCAAGAACTGTCAACAAGAATCACAAATAGCAATAAAGGCCAACAGCGAGGCTGATCATGCAAAAGAGACAATGAAAAGACTCGAGATTTCAGCAAAGGAGATAGAAGATGTCATTAAGACAATTGTCGATATTGCAGATCAGACAAATCTTCTTGCTTTAAATGCAACTATAGAGGCAGCATCTGCGGGTAAAGCAGGCAAGGGGTTTGCTGTTGTTGCAAACGAGGTCAAGGAACTGGCGAAACAGACGGCACAGGCCACAGAAGGAATAAGAGATCGAATCTTGGATATACAGTCCAACACTCAGGATGCAGTCCATGCTATTGATACGATCAACGATGTTATCAAAGAGCTTAATTCTACCTCTCAGACTATCGTTTCTTCCATTGAGGAACAGAAAGCCACAACAAATGAAATTGCAGACAATATTGCTTCAACGAATGAAGCTACCACTCATATTGCGATGAGTATACAAGAGACTGCATCTGGTCTAACAGAAGTCTCATCGAATATCCATAGTGTTGATACTACAGCACAAGCAACCGCAAATGGAGTCAATATTATTAAGGAAAGTGTTATGATACTCTCTCAGCTCTCAACAGACCTGAGAGAGATCGTCGAAAAGTTTAAATTATAAACAGTCCTTCAACTAGAGACCTTTACAGAAGAATTGTCCTAAATCGATTTATCCACCATTTTTATATTTCACTCGCCAAGGGAGGGGGCATACTCTTTCAACCGTCTCGAAATACAGTCATTAATCGATGAAATTTTTTGCGGATTTTCATATCCATTCCCACTATTCTATCGCTACCAGTAAAAACCTCACCCTGGAAAATCTGGAGAAGTGGGCGATAATCAAGGGAATCCGAGTGGTTGGAACCGGGGATATGATACACCCGGGCTGGTATGCAGAGCTTAAGGAAAAATTAATCCCTTCGGATGATGGGTTATACATGCTTAAAAGCGAGTATCGCCTCGATGAGGTGAAGGCCCTTTATGACCATACACAACATGTCAAATTTATGCTTACCGGTGAGATCAGTACCATTTATAAAAAGAATGGAAAGACACGAAAGGTTCACAACCTCATAATGACTTCCTCTTTTACAACTCTCGAAAAGATACAGGGCAGACTGGATTCCCTGGGTAACATCCGGTCGGATGGTCGTCCAATCCTGGGGATGTCATCGAGGGATCTTTTGGAGATTGTGCTTGAATCAGGAGATGATGCTTTCCTTGTGCCGGCCCATATATGGACTCCCTGGTTCTCAGTCTTGGGATCAAAATCAGGATACGATAGGATTGAGCAGTGTTTCGATGACCTCAGTCCATACATCTTTGCACTGGAGACCGGTCTTTCATCCGACCCTCCAATGAACTGGATATGCTCCTCTTTAGACAGGTATACCCTTATCTCCAATTCCGATGCCCACTCGCCTGAAAAGCTCGGAAGGGAAGCGAATATATTTGACACTGAAATCTCTTATCAGGGTATTATGGATTCAATTAAAGGTGGAAATAAGGGGAGTTTTCTGGGTACAATAGAATTCTTTCCCGAGGAGGGGAAGTATCATCTGGACGGCCATCGAAAGTGCGGTATTCGTTGGGCACCCCATGAGACAGCAAAACATAAGAGTATTTGTCCTGTATGTAAAAAGAAAGTAACGGTTGGTGTGTTACACCGAGTAAATGAGATTGCAGACCGAACGAATCCAAAACTCGCACCAAATGCACCACCGTTTTACTCACTCACATCCTTAAAAAGCATTCTTTCCGAGATTATGGGTGTAGGGCCGAGCAGTAAAAAGGTGAACCATTATTATCGTTCATTGATAAGAAGGGGGGGATCGGAATTCTCACTGCTTCTTGACCTTCCTTTCAATCGGGTTAGAGATATTGGTGGTGAGATACTCGCAGAGGGCATTCGTCGTTTGCGAAATAGGAAGGTCTATATCGCAGGGGGCTTTGATGGCGAATTCGGCAAGATCACTGTCTTTGAACCTGAAGAGATTCACTCTTTCTCCAGACAGATATCTTTATTAGAAGATGAGACGAAAAGACCATCTCCCCCCAAAAGAAAATCCGCTTTTGAATCTCTGATAGATGAGAGTCGCTTGGAAGAAAAAGATGGGGTATCGATAAGAAAAGAACCGGATTTCGATGGATCCATGTCTAAAAAATGTGTGAACGTAGAACAGGAAGAGGCAATAAATCACTTTCTCGGCCCCGGTCTCATCATCGCTGGGCCGGGTACAGGAAAGACCTATACACTGACAAGGCGGATCATTCGCCTCATACAAGACAAGGGGATAGACCCCCTTGAAATCCTTGCGGTTACATTTACCAGAAAAGCGGCACAGGAGATGGAAAAAAGGATAAATCAGCATCTTCCTCATGGAAGCATCTGCCGACCGCTCTCTATTTCCACCTTCCATTCCCTGGGGCTTATGATATTGAGAGAACATGCCGCTATTCTTCAAAGATCGACGGAGTTCTCCATATTTACTGAAGATGAGAAGGATTTTGTTTTGAGAAAGTATCTCAATATAGATACGAGAGATGTCAAAAGAACTCGAGACGAGATAAGAGATGCTAAAAATAGAGGCCTGACCTTTGAAGACGTCGAAGACAGAACGTTTTCCCGAATCTATCAAGAGTACGAAATGATCCTTAAAAGGGAGAATGCCTTTGATATCGACGATTTGATCCTTGGTCCATTTCGACTCTTAAAAATTTATCCGAGTATTACCAAATTTTACACAGATAAATATCGATTTATCTGTATAGACGAATACCAGGATATCAACCTCATCCAATACATGCTTATCCGTCTTTTAGCGCCGGAAAAAGATGCGAACATCTGCGTGATCGGAGACCCCAACCAGGCCATTTACTCATTCAGAGGGGCGGATGTTAGATTTATAAACAATTTTAAGGAAGATTATCCCTCAGCTCGCATATATCAGTTGAAGACCAGTTATCGCTGTTCCGATACAATCTTGCAGGCATCGACTCAGGTTGTCGGTTGCAAGGAAGACAGGATTCTCATTGATGGTTTAAATAACGGGGTTGCAATCTCAGTTCAGGAATTTCCCACTGCAAAAAGCGAGGCAGAGTTTGTTGCCAGAACCATTGAAAAGATGATGGGA
This sequence comes from Thermodesulfobacteriota bacterium, assembly GCA_034189035.1. Classification (GTDB taxonomy): domain Bacteria; phylum Desulfobacterota; class UBA8473; order UBA8473; family UBA8473; genus JAUXFK01. Next base: position 24,183 of record JAXHVA010000001.1, on the reverse strand, counting down.
GGAACCCGCTTTTTCTCTTTGGACAGCCAGATAACAGACGGAGACCTCGATGATCAAATCACATCTTTCTCAGACTTTGCCGTATTGTTTCGTATTGCAAAGATTGCCCCAGATTTAGAAAAGGCAATGAACGATCACGGTATTCCCTTTCAAACGGTTGGAGAAGAGCCCTTTTTCCGTAAGGAGCCGATCGCATCGATTATTGATATCTTGAGATTGATCACTTTCCCGGAAAACGATATCCTCTTTGAAAAACTGAAAGAAAAGAAGATCAATGGGATAACGGAATCATGGCGGGCAGATCGGGGTACAACAGGTGTGCCATATAAAGTGAGCGAACAGATCGCTGAGGTTGTAAAAACCCATTTCCATGAGACGATACGTCCTGACTCTCAGCGAGTAGAGAGGCTTTTAACCCTGGCACAGATGTACGAAGATGATCTTCCTGGTTTGTTGTCCTTTACTCAACTGGGAATCGCCTCAGATACCTATGACCCCAAAAACGAGCGAGTTTCTTTAATGACCCTCCATGCTGCAAAAGGTCTTGAGTTTCCGTGCGTATTTATTGTTGGCTGCGAAGAAGGAATTATCCCCTTTTCCCTATTCAAGGAATTTAATACTGATCCGCAAGAGGAACGCAGACTCTTTTATGTGGGTATGACCAGGGCAAAGCAGGTCTTGTATCTCACCTATGCGAGAAGACGAACTCTCTATGGGAGATCTCTTGGCTTACCGCTCTGTCCTTTTGTTGCAAATATAGAGGAGGAACTCTTAAAGAGGGAAAAACAAGGGCAAAACAGAGGGAAAAAAGAAAAAGATGATAAACAGTTATCCCTGTTTTGAATCTCTATATAAGGTACAAAGAAAGATGCTGTGTTCCGAAGGAAAATTTTTAGCAAAAGCCTGATAATAATAGATAAAAACTCAAAATGATTATTGGCTTTTCTTTGTAAAAATCGGTCACGGCAATGTCAGTCATATTATAACCCGTGCAAAACTCGTGTCTTAGTGAGCGTTAAGAAAGAACAGTATTGATCTTTATAATGAGACAACGAATGTACACGATCATACGCTTAACCATCCAGTAACACTTCTGTTCTTTCTTAACGCTCACTACATCACTCAAACAGTTGCACGCGTTATAATATGACTGACATTGCCGTGACAACTCAATAAGAAAAGCCGGCACAAGGACTAATGACCTTTAAAACACGGCCTTCGTTTCTCGAAAAAGGCAGTGATACCTTCAGTTGCATCGGCTGATTTGACTAAAAAAGACTGCATTACTGCTGCTTCATCAAGGGATGATCCAGAATCGAGAAGGTCTTTTGCAGCAGCCAATGCAAGCGGTGCACTCGTTAAAAGCTTCTCTATCATCTCATTGACCGCTGCATCGAGGTCTTCTCTTTCGACAACCCGGTTAATGAGACCGATTTCAAGGGCCTGTGCCGGGGTGATGAGTTCTCCTAAAAGGATAAGCTCCTTTGCCTTTGCAAGGCCAATAAGCGCTGGAAGCCTCGTTGTCGCCCCGAGTGCGGGCAGGATACCGATTTTCAGATCATTCACCCCGAGTTTTGCATGTGATGATGCGATTCGAAAATCACATGCGAGTGAGAGCTGAAATCCTGCACCCACTGCATGTCCATTGATTGCGGCAATTGTAGGCTGCTGTAACGCCTCAATCCTATTGAATACTCCCTGGACATACTTAATGCCCTGTTTTATAGAATCGGCTTCGACTGTCTTTTGGTTGTTCACCATATTGCGGAGATCTCCCCCGCAAGAAAAGACTCTCCCTGCAGCAGTAAAGACAACGGTGCGTACATCTTTATCCTTCGATGCAATCTCCACAGCCTCTGAGAGCTCAGCCAGCATGTCTGCGTTAAAGGAGTTCAAGTTTTCCGGTCTGTTTAATGTGATCGTTAGAATACGGGTTTCTTTTTTATAAAGAAGTGTGTTAAATTCAGGGAGAGTGGTCATGTTCATTCCTTTCATTTAAAGAAATGCTTAAATCAAAAACTATATCGCAGGCCGATATATACATTGGTATTCTTTTCAAACTGTCCAAAAAATGTATGGTCATCCCTTCCATAAAATACGTTTCCTCCCACCTCACAGTTCCAGTTGTCATCAATCTTATAGTGGATCTTTGGACGAAGATACGCGTCATTGTCAGAGGGAGAATAATAAGAAAAGAGCGACAGGATAAGATTCTGATTCATCATCAGTTTCGTAAGACGCAGTGTTATTACATGGCGGTCTTTATCCGATCTATCTATGCCGGCAGGCAAAGAGCGCTCGTAATTATTGTATTCCATCATGTATTCAAGGTAATACTGAATTCCAGCTGTGAATTCCCTTTTCAACTCCTGTTCATAACCGAAGAGTATACGCAACTCACTGTTTCGCATATAGGGGTCGGTTCCGTCTCGGTCATCGATTGTATCATAGTAGCCGATTTCCATGTTGCCAATACCATCAATTACAGCTCCCCTCACACTGCTTCCATAAACGGAGAGTTTAGGAAAGGTTGCGTTATACGTGGCTAGATTCAGACCGCCCGGGCTTTTCCAAAACCCCCAGTAACCATATAGGGCTAGTTCATAACCACGCATGTTTTTGAAGAAGCGCAAAGAGAGTTCATCATCATCGAAAATATCATCCGGCTTATCGATCTCTAATTCCACATCTTCTCCTGATCGACGCCTGAGCATAGTATTCCAATATGAGATACGCGTGCCGTCAATAAAACGATCCGCATCGAAACGGGGAGTATAAACAATGTCAAGGTGTATAAGATCACTGTACACTGAGACCTTTAATACATCCGATGGTGCTTTCAGGTATTCGGTATCACGACCGATGAAGAAGGATTTCCAGTCTTTTGGGAAGAGATCATTGATAAAGAGCATATCTCCTGTACCCCATGTCATGATTTGGCGTCCTGCTTTAATATCTAAAGAATTGAGGGGAGAGAAGAAGAGGTTTAGCTCGCGAAGATCAATCAATCCGTTTCCTTCCTCCAGTTTTATACTGTGGTGATCGTATAGAGGATCATAGAGGAAATCAGCCGTCATCTTGAATGATGACTCTACCCATAGCTTTTCCATCTCCAGTTGTAGACGTGCTTCTCCTATAGAACCATCCTTTTCATATGGGTCTCTCTGTGTTCTCAACCCGCCCCTTGTTTCAAAGTATCCTGTTAATTCAAAAGGCAAATCAGAGGATTTTTCATCTTCCTTTGTAAGTTTCTCAAAGGGTGGATCTGAAGATTCATCAAGTCCTTCTGGAATCAGGGACTCGTCATCGGCCTCTTCTTCAGGGTCAATTATTCCAGAGGGCAAAGGAGGCTCTTCTCTTTCATCTTTATCACCCTCTTCCAACCCATATGGCAATGGGGGCTTATCCTGGGCATAGATAACCGCTGTAAATAGATTACAGACAAGGCCCATTACAAGCACTATTCGAAACAGATTTTTTATCACAGCACATTACTCCTATCTCAAATACTTGGCTGGAGCATTTCTAAGATACCGTTCAGTGAATATATCTTCGGAAAGACCTATGTTGTATTTTACATTACTGTATTCGGTTACTGTCTCTTCCTTTGATTGCAGGTCTTTCATCCTTGATTTGGTGACTGTTTTAAACCCCTGGACATCTTCTACTTTTAAGGCCTCATAAACCCTGTACTTCTCTTTATTCTTGTCATAGTACTCAACTTTTATTGGAAGAAAGGTGTTTCGGTGGATCCACATGTAATAATAAGAGAACTCAACCAGTTCAGGTTTTATGGGAGTGTTCTTCAATACGTAGTAATTTTCCGTAGTCTTTTCGAGTTCATGTTTGTCTTCATTGATGTTCCGACCCGAGACATCCTCATAGAAAAAATGGGAACCCACAAAACTGGTTCGTTTATCCGAGGCCGCAATTCGCTTGACCAAGTCCAGAGCCGGCAAATAAAGCCAGCGGTCGTCGTCCTTATCGATGTTTTTCCATACGAGAAATACCATCTTATTCACATCAGCAGGCCGATGAAAATAGACATAAAACTTCTGGTCACCAAAGCTCTTTTCTTCAGAGTTATCATCTTTGCGAAGGATTGTAAATCGCCTGTACCGAATGCGTCCCTGGCTGTCTGTTATTGACATCGATACCTTGGCCTGTCCATCGTCTCCCTGATAATATGCAACCTGATTTGCCTGATTTACAATATCCTCGACACTCGCCACCTTCAAAGAAGATGTCTTTTCAGTCACTTCTTGTGACCAACCCAAATGAGAAAATGAAACTGTGAATACCGGTATTAAAATGAAAAGCATACTTCGTAGAATATTTTTTGCTGACATAATTCTATTCCCTCCTTTTCTTATGCAGGATAAATCTCTGCAAGTCTGTCTGTCTGAAAGTCTGCTTCTTCAGGATCAAACCCGGCATCTCTTACTCATAGAAAAAAGACCGCAAGCCCCTGTTAAAAGGATGATAGCAATGATACTGATCCATGTGATTGATGTCCAGCCTACAGAGAAGAACTGCTGGATGTTTACTGCTATCAATAAAATGGTTGTAACCGCTGTAACTATACAGGTTGTACAGTTACACATAAAAGAGCACAACTGTGTCTTTGGAAAGAGCCAGTCCTCTAAAAGCGTAATCAGGGACGGCAGTATCATGAGCGATGCGACCCCTGCAGCAAACAGGATAGCTGCGATGAATATCCCCACAGTACGGTATGGAACTAATGGGGCAAGCAGTAATGGGAGAAAACCGAGACCAACAACAATGGCATTCCTAGTAATTGCACGGGCAGGTTCCTTGAATACGGGTGCGGAACTCTCTGCCCAGGATCCATATCGTTCGTAGAGCTTGCGACTCCGAGAGAGAAAGTGGATTGCGTAGTCGATAGCCAACCCCAAACTCAAAGAAGAGAGGATCGCTACAGGCATGTCGTAGTCCTTTCCAATAAGACCGATTGCACCGTATATCAATCCAATGGTTATGGTAAGAGGAACCATTGAAAGCAATCCCCAGGAAGAAGACCGAAAGAGGATGGTCATGAGTAAGAGCACAACCACGAAACTGCCGAGAAACGCCTTTAACATACCGCTGACCATCTTGTTTTGCCAGGTCACATTGATATAAGTAAGACCAAACCAGTTATGTACGAGTGGAATGGGTGACGGGTTTGCGGCAATATAGGTGTCTATCGCCTTTATAACCTTTGACATATCCGTGTTATCCCCGCTTTTGAGCTGAACCCAAAGAACGGTCTTTTTAAAGTCCGGGGTTACAAAATGCCAGAGGTCTTGCGGGCGGTGGCTGTTTTGGTATGTTATCAGACACTGGGCTACGGCACTCGATGAGTTCGGAATCTTGTATTGATTCGGATTTCCAAGCAAGAGCTCTCTATGTACGGTCTTGACTATATCTGCCAGGGAATTTGATTTGCCCACGGTCCCTGTGCTGAGAAGATGTGTCTGAATCTTTTCTATATAGGATAAGATCTTAGGCTGTTTAAATATCTGGTCTCTTTGCCTTTCCTGATCAAGAGACAAGAGCGCCTCGTCCCATGCCTCCAAATATTCAAACCGCGACTTATCCATCCCTGATTCAGCAAATGTGGTTAATCGCTGGAGCAATGCTTCTTTTGATGGTGCTGTTTTACCCAATCGTAAGGTCTCTTTTTGCAACTCCTCAAGGACCGGTCTTATCCCTTGAATCGTATCCTGATACCCCTTGAGTCTTTGTTCCATCCATTTTGATAGAGAAAGCGCATACTCCTCGGGTGAGACAATATCGCCTTTCGCCTCTAAAGAAAGGTATGCCATATAGGTGCCGCCAAAATGTTCATTGAGCACCTTATCTGCGATACGGATTGGGTGTGACTTTGCAAACCACTTTGTTGGATTGTCGTTTATCGTAATCCGGCTTATGCCGTATGCTGCTACCACGACCAGGATGATCGTTGCGACAAGAATAATTTTGGCATGGTTATAAGTCAGTTTGCCCAACCAATTGAGGAAACTGGAAAGGGGGGAATGTGAAACAGTATCCCCGTTTTTACGAACTAAACCGAATGTTTCGAGTGTCTCTTTGCGGATTAACATTAAGTATGAAGGGATAAATGCTACAGTCCAAAACCATGCGACCATAACACCGAAAGCAACGAATATACCGAATATCTGTACAGGGGGTATCGGGGTCAAGGCGAGAGAGGCGAACCCTGCTGAAGTGGTCAAAGAGGTATAGAGCAGGGGCATGAATAGGTCGTCCATGACACTACGGATTGTTTCCTGCCGGTTCTTTGTCTCCTGATAGCGATCAAAGAACTCTGAACCGATGTGTATTGCATCTAATACCGCAATCGGCATGATGAATATGGGGATCATAGAGCTCATGATGTGAACTGTATTCCCGGTTGCGATAAGCAGTCCCATTGTGGAGAGTACCGCAACCATTGCGACAATCAAAGGGGAGATAACCACGATAAATTTGCGGAAAAAAAACATCATCAGCCCGAAGATGATCAGCATGGCAACAGGCGCGGAGATTGCCATCTGTTTAAACATTTCAACGCCGAAAGTATCTTCTGCTACAGGCAGGCCAGTGATAAAGTAACGTTCCTCACCCTTGAAAGATGCGATCTTTTTTTGCAGCTCGGAAGAAACCGTGTAACTCAAGTCTTTTGAAGTAAGCGGCAAATATAAACACAATGCTTTTCCATCTTCAGAAAGCATAGTCCCTTTCATGAAGGGGAGACGAAGCAGCTTTTCACGGATCGCTATGGACTCTTGTCGGCTTTTTGGTGGGGCGGGCATTAGCCATTCGAATTTGACAATGCCGAGACCTCCCTGCTCGATATTGTCTACTGTCGAGGGCGCAATAATATCACGGGCTACGATGCCGATTTGTGTGTTTGGATCCTCTTTACTTGTCCACTGAAGTGTCTTTGCATATTCGGTAAGTTCATAGATTTTTTGCAGTGAGTCCGTGTTAAAGACCCCATCCGGATGTGATTCATTGACAATACCGAGGACAACCATATCGTAGAGGTTCATTTCTCTTTTCATTTCATCATGAAACACTCGGACAAATTCATCTTCCGGTAGCATATTTTCCGGGTCCGTATCTACTGTAAGTGGATTGAGAAAAGGAAGTGCCTTGGGCCAGAAGCTGGGTAAGCCTGCTAATAAAGCTAAACAGAGGGTGGTTACGATCATAAGAGCCGTGATGAGTTTAGGACGTTGCATTGAAAATTGAACCAATGATGCTCCAAAATCCATCTTCCTGCCTCCATTTCTTATATGCGTATTAACTGTTTCCTTCGTTCTCTTCTATTGATAAAGATGACCCTTCTTCCATATCATTTGAAATTGGAACACAGCGCTGTGTTCTAATAGCCTCAATCTTATCGATAGGTCTTTCGAGTTGTCTCCGTCGAGTCATGATCAGTGCATCGTACTCTTTCTTTGTATCATCAATTCGCTTGCCCAAAAGTTCTAGTTTCTTAAGAAAAATAACCCACTGTTTCTTAAAATTCCCGAGTAATGACAGGATTTCATTCGATGTCTGTTCCAGGGAAAAATTGTCGACTGCCTGTCGAATGACAGCCAGAACAGCAAAAAGCGTGATTGGTGAACAGAAGACGACCCTGTTTTTGATCCCTTCATCGAGGATCGAGCTGTCCTGTTCATGGATAAACGAATAAATCTGTTCATTGGGGATAAACAGGAGTACATAATCCACGGTATTCTGATCAGGGTTGATATATTCACGGGTCGTAACTTCTTTGATCCTTGCTTTGACGTCTCTTAAGAAATCATTGCGGAATTTTAACTTCTCCAGTTCTGAACCGGCTTCAAGGAACTTTACATAGTTATCTAAAGGGAACTTTACATCCATATTGACTTTGAGGTTTTGTGGCAATAAAAATGTAAAATCCGGTCGTGAACCAGAGCCTTCGATTGTTTTCTGTTTCAAATAGTTTATATCTTCAACAAAGCCAGCAAGCCTCAATACATCTTCGGCCATGCGTTCCCCCCATTGCCCTCTTGCCTTGGTACTTGCTAGTGCCTCGCGAAGTGTATTGGTGGTCTGCATAAGTGCTGTTGTTTGTTCGCTCGTTGTTCTCAATTGGGTAGTGAGTTCCCCGAACTTCTCTACTCTGTCTTTTTCAAGCTCGTTCACTAGGGTAGAGATATTTCCCAATTCAGATGACATACGCTTCAGTTGCTGATCAATAAGGAGCTTCTTTTCATCTAATTCCTTTGCGCATACCTCTCTTTCTGATTCTAACTTCGTCTTCGATAACTTTAGAAATTCTTCCGTAGCCTTTGAGAGTGCATCGAGAGAGAGGCTTCCAAAGCTGGCCTTTACATTTTCGATTACAGTATCTATGCTTGCTTTTCGTTGTGCTTCGCTCTGATGAAATAACTTTTCTGCCATTTCATCAGCTGACTTCGTATGCATAAACCTCAGGGCGAGAGCAAAAGCGAGGCCCAAAGCAATACCGAAAATTATGACAAGAATTATCGGTGTAAAGTCCATAGTGAGTCTATTGTTTACTATGTTTCTAATCCTTCCAGGATGGCTGCTGCCAACAGAGGGACCATTATTTCGTGGTGTCCGGTTATTGAGTATCCTTTACCGCCTTTTTGGGTGGGTCTCTTTACCACATTTGTTACAGGACGATAGTTTTGAATGAAGTCCATATTGACTGTAGTGAAATCCTTAATATCAAACCCCAGGTTACGAACGAGAGTCAAGGCCTTTAGAAATACCTCCGGCAGGATTACAGAGGATCCGATGTTGAGGTAGACCCCCCCCTCGAGTTGTGATACTATCGAAGAAAAGATGCGAAAATCTAGATGAGACCCTTTTCCGATTGCAGCCCCATTACAAGAGGGATGCATGTGGACGATATCCGTTCCAATGGCTACATGAACCGTTATAGGGATTTGTAATCGAATTCCATTGACAAGGATGCTCTGGTCTTTAAATGGGGAGTCGATTTCTAATAATCTTTTTCCTACAGACTCACCGATTCCCATACAATTCTTTACACCATCCGTAATTGCATCATTTATTGTTCTGGCTGTCTCTTCTGCCATGCCGAATGAGCCCCCTGTTAAACCGTCACTTACCTCTTCTGAGGTTTGCCCTACCATAGCTATTTCTGAATCATGAATAATCCCGGCCCCATTGAGGGCAATAGCACTGATAATGCCTTTCTCCATGAGGTCTATAAGTATAGGATTTAATCCCACTTTTATCACGTGAGCTCCAATGGCAAGTACGATTATCTTTTGGGCCTTATAGGCAGTTGTTATCTCAGTTACGATCTCTTTTAGGTCTTTAGCAGCAAGTATGTCTGGAAGACAGCTGAGGAATTTACAAAAATTGCCGGTTCTGGTATAGGCTTTCCCAAAATTCTGTATTGATACCTTGCTTTGCCTGTCTTTCAATGAATTGCTTTTCACCTTATTCAGTTTTATAGGCGTAAATTTTTTTTTCATTTGGCTCCCCAATGTGATCCGTTTTTTTTCATTTCCGGATGGACACCCAATAAATAATCAAGAAGAATATTTACAAAAAACAATTAAAAAGTCAAGGTATTAATAGATTTGTAAAGGGTTTATTCTACCTTTTGACGACTATGCAAAGGGGTTTTCGTTTGGGTAACGGCTCTTCAAAAAGGAGGAATAATGACTGGTCATAAAGAATTTATCAGAAATGCCGATATGTTTATATTGCTTATTTTAAAAAAGTTGAAGAAAACATTGACAAGGTATGAAGATACTGTTATTTTTCCATTATTTCATATCTGCTGAAGAAGGAATGCAGGATTTATTGATTTCACTGGATTCCTGCTTATATAAAAAAACCTGCCCGTAAAAAAAGGAATTGAAATAATCGGTTTCTGCTAAAATACGAAAGATATTTTATATCCAGTCCATTTTTAAAGAAGAGATAAATGAGTATTGACTTCTCTGCGAGAACACTATATATTGGATATAGCTTGATTCCTTATCCCTATATATTGAAAAATAGTATTGTGGTTAAAAAATGCCAGAGATAAGTCGTATTGTATTTATAACGACAATTCAAGAGTGAAGAAGACTATTGGAAAAAGGTTTTTTTTAACTTTGTTGCCCTCAAGGATCTATTTATCCGTGTTGCATAGTTCAATACTTTTTATACTATTCCAAAACATCAACTGTTCCAATCCAAAAGATGTGCTTTATAGGCTTCTTTGACACCAGAACTGTAATATATATCTATAAGGACTCCACTTTTAAAGTGGTTTTGTCTATTTATTTGGAGGAAGATATTGGAATGTAGGAGCACAGTGTGATGTACTCTTACTTCTAATTGTCTGTATTGCTTCCAAAGGGGATCATGTTTTCAAAGTCAGCTCCATAATCATTGAGGGATAAGATCCTATGTTTTTTCGGCGTACTCTACTTTTCGCCTTATACAAATTCTCAGACATTATAATACTATTTTGTAGTTTGGCCGCAGCTATTCTTTTCAGCGGTTATGAAGGGATGCCCTTTACTCTGAATGAATTGCTGTCGGCTCAGATTACTATCCAGAATTTTATTGTCATAATCATTGCTATAAGTACCTGGCATGTTATCTTTCAACTCCTTGGTCTTTATGAAACCAAGAGGATGGGAAGCAGAGTTCAGGAGTGTATAGATATTATAAAGGCCACCTCTCTTGGGACATTTTTCATAGCCAGCTTCATAAGCATTTTCTATGCTCAAGTCATAAATGGGATCTTTATTTTCTTGCTCTGGGTTTTGAGTTCTCTTTCTACAATAACGGTGAGGATGGCGATGCGTCTATTGTTGGTTATAATTCGCAATAGAGGCAGAAATCTAAGGCATATGATACTTGTCGGCTCGAATCAAAGGGTACAACGTTTCGCTCAAAAAATAAGAGAACGTAAGGATTTAGGGTATACCCTCATCGGTTTTATAGATGATGAATACTTTGATAAAAGCAATAAGATAGAATTACTCTCTGATTTACAGCATTTTTCTGATGTCCTAGATAGATATGTCGTAGATGAGGTCGTAATTGGATTGCCGATTAAGAATTTTTACAACGAGATCAATAGAATCCTTTGCCTTTGTGAAGAACAGGGCATTATCGTACGTTTTCTTACTGATATGTTTTTTGATTTACGTTTAGCCAAATCAAGGGTCGATAACTTTGAGGGGTCTTCTCTGCTTACTCTGTACACGGCTCCGTTGGATGGTTGGTTTCTTGAGTTTAAGAGAGTATTTGACCTCACTTTTTCTTTTTTTGCGTTAATAGTATTATTTCCCCTTTTCATAATTGTAGGTATTTTTATTCGATTAGACTCTGCTGGCCCTGTCTTTTTCGTTCAAGAAAGGGTCGGATATAATAAACGAAGATTCAAGGTTTATAAGTTCAGAACCATGATAAAGGATGCAGAAGAAAAACAATCAAAATTGGAACATCTCAATGAGATGAGTGGTCCCGTATTCAAAATCAAAGATGATCCGCGAGTTACAAGGTTGGGCAGGTTTCTAAGGAAGACAAGCGTTGATGAACTACCACAATTGTTAAGCGTCTTAAAAGGTGACATGAGCCTAGTAGGCCCCAGACCTCTTCCAGTAAGAGACTTTGAGTGTTTTAAAAAGGAATGGCAGAAACGCAGGTTCAGTATTAGACCCGGCCTTACATGTCTATGGCAGATTAATGGAAGAAATGAAGTGCCGTTCGAGAGATGGATAGAGATGGATATGGAGTATATTGATAATTTCTCCTTTATGTTGGATCTAAAGATACTTATTAAGACGATTCCCGCTGTATTGAGAGGAATGGGTGCCATGTAGAACCCATTATTTACCATAAACCTTATCGATGATTCGAGTACTGATATTAACTTGTTGCAATACAGATGCTTAAAAGGTGGTGAGGGATATGACGATTGTTGAAATGTTAGAACGGAATGCGAAACTTTTACCTGAAAAGACTGCTATCGTATATGGGGACTCGAAGATTTCTTATCGTGAATTCTATGAAAGATCGAATATGCTGGCCAATTTTTTAATTACAAATGGCCTTAAAAATGGAGAAAGGGTAGGGCTTTTAGTACAGAAGACACCGGAGGCGATTATTTCGTTTTTAGGCGTTGCAGCAGCAGGGGGGACCGTATTTCCTATTGATTATACGCAGACCGTTTCCCATATCAAACTTGTATTGGATATCACCGACCCCGCCTTTTTGATCGTTGACGAGAGTTTTCAGCCTTTATTATCCAAGATAAAGCCTTCCTGCCTGAATGAAAAGATTATCGTAATTGGTAAAAAAAGAGTGAAAAAGTATAGGAATTGGCATAAAATCTTTGATAAAAAGGAGATTTCACCACCGGAAGTTTCATTGCAAGACAGTGATGTTGTCTATTTGAACTTCACATCCGGTACAACCGGTATGCCAAAAGGTGCTATTACTACTCATGCGAATATATTCTGGAATACCCTAGCATCTGTAGGAAGCTTAAAGTTGAGGCATGATGATATTCATCTGTGTATGTTTCCTGTTTTTGTACATCCACATGAGCTCTTTTCCCGCCCATTATATTTGGGAGGCACGATTGTTTTAATCGATAATATCTCTCCCAAGTCCATTGCAAAAAGGATCACAGATTGCCGTGTAACATGCATGATGGCTGTTGCCTCTATCTATGACACCTTGGTGCGTTTACACGACTCTTTCCCTTTTGATTTTAGCTCTCTGAGAATCCCTGAGAGTGGGGGCATGCATATAAACCCAGGATTGGCAAAGAGATTTGAGGAGCGTTTCGGAATAAAAATTACCCCTGTTTGGGGAAGCACTGAGACATCGGGGATTGCTTTAGCCGGCTCTGTTAATGAGGCGAATAAAACGGGCTCAATGGGAAAACCGTGTTCTTATTATGAGGTGAGGATTTTAGGAGAAGATGGGGAAGAGTTGCCCGAAAATGAGATTGGAGAAATGGCTGTAAGAGGGCCAGCTGTCTGTAGTGGGTACTATAACCAGCCTGAGGAAACTGAAAAATATATAAAGGATGGCTGGTTCTTTTCCGGGGATATGGTAAAGAAGGATACTGAAGGGTACTTCTATTTTGCAAGCAGGAAATCAGGGATGATGAAGATGGCAGGTCTGAAGGTTTTCCCAACAGAGATCGAAGATGTGCTAATCACTCACCCGAAAATTGATGAGGTGGCGGTTGTAAAAATTCAGGACCATTCTCATGGTGAAGTCCCCAAGGCTGTGATTGTCTTAAAGGATGCTTCAAAGATCAGTAAGAGCGATATCAAAAAGTTCTGTGAGGAAAAGATGTCAAAATACAAGGTCCCCCGCATTATAGAGTTCATGAATGCACTACCGAGAACCTCAGGAGGAAAGATACGCTATCGAGAATTGGTATAGTGTCCATCCAGAAATAACTTTTTTCCCTCATCTCTTTATTGGGGTCAGATTTTTATCCTCGAAATATGCCCATATATTCATGCTTGCCCTGTGGAATGTAAAGCCATATTCTTCGGGACGGTTAAAATCTTCGTCTTTTCTCAGTGAATTCAATAGTCATTTTGCACATTTTTGGATCGACTCTGGTGTACAATAGTCTATTTAAATCAAAACACTTACGGAAAGGATTCATACTTTGAAATCTAATTTTTTAATCGTTCATGCAAAGAAAAGGCCCTTAGAAGGCATTGCCAACCCAGGCCCCCATCAGATCTATAGAGATCCTCGTGTTTCTGTGCTGAACCGAGAACTGGGGGTGCTTGGTTGTGATAGAGTTCGGGTAGAGATGATATATGGGGGATTGTGCGGAACGGATGTTCATCTGGTGGAAACCAATCCGGATACAGGATATATTCGCTGCTCAGCACCGGCAGATATCCCAAAACAAGGCCGAATCATAGGCCATGAAGGGGTTGGCAAGGTTCTTGAGGTAGGTTCACGTGTTTACCATGTAAAAGAGGGTGACTATGTGACGTTTGAATCGATCATCGTTTGTTATCACTGTAATGCTTGTCGAAGAGGACAGTTCAACCAATGCCAGTATGCAAAATTACTGGGCTTAGAGCAGGACGGCATCTTTGGTACAATCGTTGATGTACCATCTATGCTAACTCATAAAGTGAATGTATTGGCAGGAAGTGACAAGGGTCTTCAGACATCGGCATGTATTGAACCCGCAGGGGTTGCGTATGTGGCATGTCAGAATACCCATGTATCTCCGGGAGACGTGGTTGTTGTCTTTGGTGCAGGCCCGATCGGGTTGTTTTCTGCGATGTTGGCAAAGGTTATTTTCGGTGCTTCCAGGGTTCATGTAGTTGAACCGATAAAACTCCGAAGGATGTTTGCAAAGAAATGGAGTGACCATATATACGATATCGATGAATTCTTTAATGATGGTCCGGGTTTTGTAGATGTTGTTATTGAAGCCTCAGGGAACATGGACAATGTTAACAGGGTATTTAGACGCTTGAATGCAAATGGTCGGGTTGCTATACTCGGTAGGAGCGGAGTGCCTTTGGTCCTTGACGCTGTTGACCATATGATTACAAATGCTGTTTCATTGGTTGGCTCCCGTGGGCATCTCGGTGGAGCGTTTACAAAGATCATCAGTCTCTGTGAGAATAACAGGATATCTCTTGACGGGGTCGTGACAGAGATAGTTAACGGTACAGAGGGTCTGTGTGATATTCTTCAGTCACCGGAAGAGATCCTTGAAAAGAACTGTAAGGTTTTAGTAGATTTGAACGGATAATGATTTATGCATAAGAATCTGAAGAGTATCTGCAGGAATTGCCATGGCGGATGCGGTGTTATATTATCTATTAAAGACAATAAACTCATCAAGGTAGCGCCTGATTCGGACTCTCCCTTTAATCGAGGCCAGATGTGTATAAAGGGGAGTGCTACTTTGGAGGTTGTCTATCATCACTCCAGGATAGTGACTCCGTTAAAGAGAGTTGGGAGAAGAGGATCGAATAACTGGGAGGAGATCGATTGGGATACGGCTTTGGATGAGATTTCAGAAAAGATCGATACTTTCAGATGTGAAATAGGCCCTGAGTCTATTGCAATAGGCCAAGGAACCGGCAGACATCATTATATGCATGTTGTTCGATTTGCGAACTCTCTTGGAACCCCCAACTGGTATGAGCCTGGTCTTGCCAACTGTTTTATACCAAGGATTACGGTAAGCCATCTCACTTACGGAGGGCTTCCAGTTGCAGACTACTATGGCAGTGTCACACCCAAGACGATCTTGTTCTGGGGGCACAATCCCGTAGTCACAGGCCCTGACGGCGAACTCCAGTTTCCTGTCAAAAGGGCATTGAAAGCGGGAAGCTTTGGGATTGCAGTAGATCCCAGGATGTCTGAAACAGCAAAACAATGTAATATCTGGCTTCCTATAAGGCCGGGAACGGATTGCGCCCTTGCCCTTTCCATGATCCATGTGATCATCAATGAAGGTCTCTATGATAGGGAATTTGTTGAAAAGTGGACAATTGGGTTTAACAGGCTGAAGGAGCATGTGTCAGGATACACTCCCAAGTGGGCCGAGACGATAACATGGATTCCTGCAGATGACATTGTTGCTTCAGCAAAGAGATATGCCATGAATAAGCCCTCTGTATTAGAGTGGGGTGTTGCGATTGAACAGAACCCAAATTCTCTTCAAACAGTAAGGGCGATCTCTTTACTGAGGGGGTTGACCGGCAATATAGATATCCCTGGAGGGGATATATTGGGCATGAACATTATCAAGCCCTATCCCCTGATGAGAACCCAACTTCCCAAAGGAATGCTCAAAAAAAGGATCGGAAGCGACCAATTCAGGTTACTGTCCGGGTTTCGCGCTCCAATGCCTTCTGCCCATATTCCAGGCCTATTTAAAGCGATGCGAACAGGAGAGCCCTATCCCATTCGGGCGCTTCTTATCTTTGGAAATAATCCATTGACTACAGTTGCCAATACAAAAAAGGTCTATCAATCCTTACTCAAGCTCGATCTGCTTGTTGTTACAGATATGTTTATCACCCCTACTGCTGCACTGGCCGATTATATACTGCCAGCAGCATTTTGGCCTGAGGTAAACCAGATAATTGAGCTTCCTTATGTGGCCGGCAATGCTGTTTTTGCTCAGCAAAAGGCCATACAGGTGGGGCTTTGTCGGCAGGATGAAGAGATTATGATCGACCTTGCGAGAAGATTGAACCTGCCCGGTTCAGACGAAGACCTTGAAGATATCTTAAATTTCAGACTTGAGCCATTGGGCCTAACCTTTGAAGAGTTAAAAGAGAAATTCATGGTATTTCCTGCTCATCAATACAGAAAATTCGAGGAAAAAGGGTTTAAGACAGTCTCAAAGAAAGTAGAATTGTACTCCAGTGCATTGGAAAGACTCGGTTATGACCCTCTACCCACCTATAAAGACCCCCCGGAGAGTCCAAACTCAACTCCCAAAATAGCCAAAGAATTTCCTTACATTTTAACTACAGGGAGCAGGAGATTGGAGTTCTTCCATAGTGAATACCGCCAAATCGAATCCCTTCGAAAAAGAAGACCTGATCCGATTGCAGAGCTACATCCTGAAATTGCTTGCTGTCATGAGATCACAGATGGAGACTGGATTTACATCAGCTCACCTCGGGGCAGGATCAAGATGAAGGCAAAAGTAACAGAGGAGATCCGAGAAGGAGTTGTCAATATTGACCATGGATGGTGGTTTCCTGAAAAAGAAGCCCCTGATTTTGGTATATGGGAGTCTAATGCCAATATCCTGACATCAGACTCCCCTCCATATGATCCTGCATTTGGCAGTTATCAACTAAGAGGACTTCTGTGTAATATAGAGAAGGTAAAAGATAATGTATCACCCTAGAAATCCTCAGCTTGTGTATCTTAAGTGTCTTCTGTATAATCGGCTATGAGTCGAATTCCTTCTTGAAGCGCCTTTTTGTTCGCGGAAAGAAGCCTTTCTCTGGAGGTACCCTTTGATGTGGTCTCCACTGTCTCCTCCATAACTTCAACGGGTATCGATCTTGTTGCTTCTAAGTATGCTCCCATAAGCATAAAATTCGCGATTAAAGGATAGCCTTGCTCACAGGCAAGCCTTCGAGCAGGGATGTGGTATACTCTAATATCTTTTCGTTCTGCCTTTTCATGGATTACAGAATCATCGTAAATCAGGACTCCTCCCGGAGCAACCCTTTGCTCCGCTATGCGGAATCCAGTGGGACTTGTAGCGATGATTACATCCGCCTCCTTCCAGACTGGGGAATCGATTTCTTCTTGAGACGCACCTACCATACTTTCGCTCTCTCCGCCTCTCATCATCGGAGCATAATTGGGAACAAATGAGACGTAGTTATAAATCCTTGACGCTGCTTCAGTTAAAAGTTCACCAAAGGCCAATGCACCGTGCCCCCCCAACCCGGCGAAGATCACACGTAGCTCTTTGTCTTTTTTGGCTTCCATAATCACTCCTTATTTATTTTCAATATTCTTGAATTCACCCAGAGGGTATTCGGGGAGCATCTTCTCTTCGATGAACTGGATACAACCAGTGGAGGATAATTTCCAATTCGTTGGACAAGCAGAGAGAAACTCTAAGACCCCAAACCCCAATCTTTTCTGTTGTTTTTCAAAGGCATTCTTCATCATTTTCTTCGATTTTTGACGATTAGCAGGTGTATGGACAGTTCCTCTTGCTGCATACACTACTCCTTTGAGTGGTGCCACGAGTTCAGGCCCATGCATAGGATATCCTGCCATCTCATGGTCTCTCCCTCCAGGGGTAGTGGGTGTTACCATATCGAGTAGAGTTGTCGGTGCAAGCTGCCCTCCTGTCATTCCATAACAGGCGTTATTCATAGTAATAACAGTGATATTATCACCCCTTACAGCAGCAGCAACAAAACTGCCCAGTCCAATCGCTCCTTGCTCTCCATCACCTTGCACGGCAAAGATGAAGGCGTTCGGAGAGACCCGCTTCAGCGCAGATGCAATCGCTGTGCCAGGCCCATGTGGGCCTCCGAATGAATCAATATCCATAGCCATAGCTCCCATAGTGCTACAGCCACCCCCTCCGATACATATGGAAATCTTCTTAAGGTCCATCTCTTCGAGTACCTCATCCATAAGGCGGTAAATGATCCCATAATGACAACCGGCACAAAACCCCATTGGCATCATCCGAAACGGCGGCCTCTTGCAAACAATCTCTTTTTTCATTGCAGTTTCTTCAGTCATTTCACTTCCCTCACTTCCTGGAGAATTCTTTCTGGAAATATTAACCCCTCTGGTCTGGAGGTGTGACGAGCCTGGATACCGAGAAAATGGACTGGAGTTGCTCCCTGTACAGCTAACCTTACATCCTCTACCAGTTCTCCCGGACTATCCTCTACAACCAATACATTCCCCGCTTTTGAAGCTTCTCGCTGCATAGCCTCTTTTGGGAATGGCCAAAGGGTTATCGGTCTAAACAAGCCTGCTTTAATGCCTTCGGCCCTGGCAAGGTTGACTGCCCGTTTCGATGCCCTGGCTGCGTAGCCATAGGCTACAATGATAATGTCGGCATCATCCGTCTTATAGGTATCATATCGTATCTCTGATTCTATGATCCGATTGGCTTTCTCCTGTTGCTGTGCAAAGAAGCCAGTGATATCCAACATCATACCCGTGACAGTGAATAGAAAGTCGCATCTTCCTCCTTTATTGTCTCTCCCTTTCAAGGCCCAATCCTTGCTTGGCAGTGGGCCAAAATCAAAGGTCTTTAAGTCAAGATGCTCTGTCATCCTCCCCAATACAAAATCTGTCAATACCATTGTCAAAGTTCGATATTTATCGGCGATATGGAAGGCGAGTTGTACATATTCATAGATCTCTGAAACAGAATAGGGCGCAAGTACAGGATAGTGTATTCCACCATACACACCTCGGGTAACAAAGGAATAATCCGTTTGGCCTTGCTGACCTCCGGTTCCTGTACCCGGTCCAAGCCGCTGGGTATCGACAATCACCGCTGGTATCTCAGCGGTTACGATCATAGAGAGCGGTTCTTGCATGAGGGCGACCCCAGGACTCGATGTGGAAGTCATGACCCTCTCCCCTGACAATGCTCCCCCAAGCAACATATATGCAGCGGCATATTCTCCTTCGCTTTGGAGAAAAGCCCCCCCAAGCTTGGGCAGTTCACGAGCCATGTAATGAGAAATTTCACTTTGCGGGGTAATTGGGTACCCAAAATAGTGCTTACAACCAGCAGAAATGGCAGCCCTCGCTACTGCATCATTTCCGGTGCTTAAAATCCTCTCTGTCATAATTACCTCCCGGCAACATATTTGTAGACCTCAATGGCCATATCAGGGCACATAAAGCCGCAGATTCCACATCCATTGCATGTTTCAGGGTTGGAAACATGGGCTATGGAGAATCCTCCAGGACCTATCTTCCCCATGGAGATGCACTCCTTTTTGCAATACAATTCACAAAGTCCGCATCCTTTACAAAAATTCTCCTCAATAACGATTTCTCCTTTTTTGGGCATTTTTTTCCTCCTCTTTAAGAGGGTGAAACTTTTCCCCTCCAATATTCCTTAGTTCATCAACAGTTCCCCTTTTCCAACATCTTCATAACGGATTTAGCCGCTAAGAAAGCTCATTATAGCCTCTGATCACTTAATGTGGCTTTGAAAGAGAATTCCTTTTTGATTCAGCATACATCTTTTGACCAATCTACGCTCGATACATTGAAAATTCACAGGCTCACCCGACAAGTCTCTAATAAGTGAATTCACTCTATTCTACTCGCTAAGAAGGGTTCCCCAAAAAATCTATGAATTCGCTTTCAGGTGAGTTCTTCAAAGCTCTTGGCAGGTTGAACAAAGGTCTCACTTGCTTAGTATACTGGAAGCTTTTTTGGGTAAGGGCTATTTGTAACTGTAAAAACTATACAAAATGGACTTTTTTGTGTCAAGCGTAAAAAAATAAAATCACGAGTTTTACAAGGGGTATCGTGTGATTTCCTTTGCTGTGACCTATTTTTTTTAAAGAGAAGTAAATAACTTTTTGCTAAAATAAATCATCTATATCAGGGCCGAGATTTTCTTTCGATAAGTTGTCGTATCTGTAAAGAAGCTGCTGAAGCAATTTAATTTCCCTTTGGTTATACATCAAAGGGGCTTCAAAGAAAGTTAAGAAATGAGATGTTTTATCCGAAACATTCTTTCAAAAGTATTGCGGTGAAGAAACATTGCAAGGGGATTTGCAGACAAGTAGATCTTCCTCATACATCGATATTGCATCAGATGCTTGGTCTTATTGCATCTTCGCCTGTTTCTTTTCTTTGAGAATGGTATGCAGAAATAGCATTTATATAAATGATTATAAAGATATCTCTGGATACTAACCAATTGAAATTAAAGGATTTACTAAAATAAAAGAAAAAGATCGATTGCCAATTCTAGGAAAATCTATGCCCTTTGTAACTGTCAAATCTGTAATCTACCATAAATAGAGAGTTTATTCCTTAGAGTTAACCTTATAATCATTTTAATATAAATAGATTGACAGTTAATAGGTTTTGGATATCAGTAAAAGTATTGATGGGAGAGGCTTCGAAGCATGGGAAAAGAAGGTATTCTGTTACCACAACGGTGTGAATTAACATCATTGTTTAAGGAGATATACAGAATAGCAGAATCATAGAATAACTTGTTAGGAACATGGAACATGAGGGAATTGATTTGATGTTAAGGTACAAATACGTAAAAGATAGTGACGTTACTATAGAACAGGTTACTTCAAGGCCATCTGTATATTTTGATCAATGGATGTGGTGTCTCTTATCAGATGATTCGGCCCTAAGAAATAAATTCATAAAAATTGCTGGTGAAGCCAATGCTACTTTAATGTATTCTTATGCAACACTTATTGAATTGTCTTTAATTGAGGATGGGAAACAGATTGATGCAATTCACGAGGTGATGGATAACATTGACTATGGCTTTTTAGATTTTAATCCATCCAGAGTGATTGAGAAAGAAGAGAGATTAGAAATTCTAGGAGGTGGAGCTTTTTATGATTTGAATCCCTGCTGTGACCTTGAGTTAATAAAAAACTATTTTCTTAACAGAATGTATCCATTGAAACCATTTCAGCTATCCGCCATTTTGCCAAAATTGATGGCCGATGTCGAATATGACAAATTCAGGAAAATGGGTAAAAGATTTGAATACCTTACACAAATCGTCCTAAAAGCTCGAAACGATCCAGAAGCGTTAAGTAGAGCAAAAAAGCGCCATTCCAAAAATGAATTATTCAGAAAACAAATGCCTTATACAAAAGACATTTATCGGCTTGCAATTGATTTCGTTGTAGTAAACGAAAATATGAAAATGCCCTCAAAAGAGTGGATTGATCTTTTACACACTGTTGTCCCTGTTGCTTATTTAGATTTCGTAATGCTCGATAAAAAATGGTGCCATTTCATTCGGACAACATTTCCACTCTCTCATCCAAGTATTGCACAAGTTTTTTCGCAACGCGATATAAACACCTTTTTGGATAAGGTAGCAAATTTTAAGGATCTTGATAATGTCTTTGATAAAAACAATGCCCAACATCAGCTTTGAGTAGGATGCTCATTCTGCTTCGTTTCATTCGCTCCTCTCGAGCTGAACGAAGGGTTTTCAGTGATATAAAATCAGCTTGCGATAATCATCCATATCTTGGCCTCAATTTATTCGTTTAGGGATAATTGATTTGAGGAGGGAAATATAAAGCATTGGGCGAAACACTATCTAACGGAAGTCTAATAGCAGAACGCTACCTCGTGCTGAACGAAAAACGTGGCGGGATGGGACGTGTTTTCTTTTGCAATGATATAGTAAATGATAGAAAAGAAATAGTTGTTTTAAAGACTCTTCTTGATGAATTTTTGTGCGATGCTAACTCACGAAAAAGATTTGAAAAAGAGGCAAGTGTTTGGCTAAGTTTAGGAGATATAAGTGATAATTATGTTTTAGGTCTTCTAGAAATCGTATTACACGATGGCTTGCCGTTTTTAAAAATGAAATATTGTAGTAATGGAAGCCTGACAGATTTACTTTTAAAAGGCCCAATCTCATATCCAAGCTTCATCCAGTATTCGACACAGTTATTAATTGGAATGGAACTTATCGACTGTTCGTTCAATCTTGTTCATAGGGATCTCAAACCTGAAAATATCCTATTCGATGAAGATAATAATTTGAAAATAACCGATCTAGGAATAGTCAAAACATTACAAGACACATCCTATTCAGACAAAAAAAACTTTCAAAATAGTCGATTAACTCAATTCAAAGGATTCATAGGGACAATTCCATATGCAGCTCCTGAACAAATTTTAGATTCTAGCGGTATTGATCAGCGAGCAGATATATGGGCTTTTGGCATAATTCTCTATGAAATGCTAACAAGAAGGAATCCTTTTTATGCAAGCTCAATCAATTCTTTTGTCAGAAATATATTCGAATTTAAACCACCTCATATAAAATCGATATATAATTTACCAAACAAAATGCTAGGCAATATAATCATGAAATGTTTTGAGAAAAATCCTGAAGATAGATATTCCAACTTCAGTGATATCATTATCGATTGGGACAAGATAATCAAAGTTAAAAACAGTCGAGAACATAGAAGTCTTATCCGAAAGGACAAGAGAATTTTAGTAGACATACCATTTGTTAATTTCATGTGGGATAACTATTTCCCTGAACGTTATGGTGGCTACCAAGTAACTTTTAATATTGCAGCAGCAAGAGGCCTCAAAGATGCTGAAAATTACAGAAAGATTGGGAATTACAAGGCAAGCCTTGAATCATATGACAAGGTGCTTGGGACAAAAACTAATAATGAATGCTATTTGCACGATTTTCTAGAAAATTATCATATTAAATATGCTGAAAACGCTAAGGCTTTGGGATCTATGGGGTCTGTATATGATAGAAAAAAAATGAAGTTGACAATCATACCTCCTCCTTTTTGTGTACAGGAGGCTCTATTAGGAAAGTTGATTTCTCTTGTCGATCTTATTGAAGAAGGTAAAGACCCCGCTATAAAAAATTAGCAAAATCCTATGCAATCCGAATTCTCAATGCAAGGATTCCTGATGATCGATTGAGGTTCCTATCGGCTCAAGCATTTTATTTGAATGAAGACTATAATCAAGCCGTTAGAATTCTAAATGATTTAATAAAAAGCAATCCAACCAAAGCTAAATATCATCATGTTTTATTATTATGTGTTTCTAAATCGGGAAATAAAGACAAGATTTCTAAATTTTGTCGTGAAATAATAGAAGACTTCAGGAATACCGAAGATCCCTTGTTCTTGTTTTTGTGTGCGCGGGCATCTTACATTGCAGAAGACTACGAGAAATGTGCGTTTTTTGCTAAAAAAGTAATTGCGAAAGAGCCGAATCGACTTGATTGTCTTCATAAATTATGTTCTGCATATATACGCCTTGGTAACATGGATGAATCAACTTATTATTATCATCAAATGGCTAGACTGGACCCAAATTCAAATTTGACAATTAATATTAGCTATGCGATATCAATTGTTGTTGAAGCAACTAAAACAGCCTACCAAGGAAACCCAGAAGCCCAATTTGAACTGTTTCTAATGCATTTGAAAGGCGACATTGTTAAACAGGACAATGCCAAGGCCTTATTTTGGCTTCAGAGAGCTGCAGAAAATAACCACGAAAAGGCTAAGGAATGTCTAAAAATTCTTATTGGTCGGTCTTCTGGCGACTAATCTGCGTATTCCGCTCCAAAACTCCCACTGAATCCATTTTAATCTTTCCACCTAATCCGATTTAATCCTTCCACTGAATTCGATTTACACCTTCCAGATAATCCGAAGCAAACCTTCCACTTCAATGAGCTTGCAAAGGATACAAGCCAGTCAGTGGTTTCCTCCACATCACCACAAGGCAGGACCATAACCACGCAGTATGACCCTGCCACGCTCTTGACAACAAATATGAGTATCCCCGGCCTTTATGGTACAACCTATGGATATGATACAAGAGGTCGGCTGACCTCTGTCATCACAGATACCAGAGAGACCTCATTCACCTATAATGCGC